>JAVVFK010000167.1:0-5585 GCA_032251015.1 Elusimicrobiales bacterium | reverse complement strand
GGGCGCGGCGAAAAGTTCGCCCGGCCTGGCGCGCCAGGCGGCCAGCGCGTCGGCGGAACCAAGGCGGCGCAGTTCGCCCAGCGCTTTCACGCAGAGCGCCCTGTCGGCGGCTTCGTCGGAGGGGAAAAGCGAGAATACGGGCATCTTACCTGAAGTTCTTCCCGGCCATTATGTCGAGCATGATCCTGTCCACCTCTCCCATGCCGGCTTTGGAGATGCGGGCGATGTTCCGGATGGTCGCCTCGGCCGTGGCGCCGATGAAGCCCTCTTCCTCGGTGATCCCTTCGCCGGCGGAGGCCATCCAGGCGGCGCGTATAGCCGAGTCGGCGGAGGAGGCGACTTTCAGCGCGCAGCCGCTCTTGGCGCCGTCGCAGAGCATGCCGCCGATATCGCTTATGACGTTGTTGACCGCCAGCGTCAGCGCCCGCCTGTCGCCGCCGCGGCGCTGGTACACTATCGCCGCCGCCGCGCCGACGCCGGCGGCCACCGCGCAGCCGCAGATGGGGGCCAGCTCGCCGGTGAAGACCTTGATGTAGGAATTTATCATGTGGGAGAGCGCTATGCTGCGCAGGATCTTTTTTTTGGGTACGCCGGCGGCCTTGCCGACGGTCCACGGCACCAGCGAGGCCACTACTCCCTGGTTGCCCGATTCGCCGCTCGACATCACGGGCAGGGACATGCCGGCCATCCTTGCGTCGGTGGCCGAGGCCGAGAGGGTCTTGGCCCGGGTGACCGCGTCCTGTCGGAGGAAGCCCTTGTCGGTCAGGTCCTTGAGGTAATAACCGACCTTGCCGACCTCCATGCCGGCCTTGGCGGCGCGCAGGTTCATCTTGACGCCTTTTTCGATATAGGCCAGTTCGGCGGGGCCGGCGCTTTCGGCGGCGGCCACCAGGTCGCCGAAGTCGGCGACTTTCAGCAGGCGCTTGTAAGCGGGCGGTCCCGACGGACGTTCGACGCCGCGGGCGGTCTTTATGGCTTTGCCGTTGCGTTCCAGCCGGACGACGCGGGAGTGCCCGCCGGCCACCACGCAGAGGGCGGAATCGCGCCCGGCGGAAACTTTCACGGCCATGTATATGCCGCGCTTTGAATGGTCGGGTTTCAAAGCGACCGAGCCGGAGCGCAGCAGGGCGCGGGCGGCCTCCAGCGACTTGCCGGACAGGCTTTTGAATATGCCGGCGCCGGCGCGGTGGTCGGCCAGGACGGCGCCGATGGCCGCGGCCAGGGCGTTGCCCTTCTCGCCGCCGGTATTGGGCAGCGCCACGGCGAGGCCGTTCTTGAAGGTGCCGGGGTCGAGACGCACTTCTATCGTTTCTGCGGATTTTTTCAGCAGCCCCGCGGCGCGCGCGGCGCAGAGGGCCACGGCGACGGGCTCGGTGCAGCCCATGGCCGGGTAGACCTCATGGTCGAGCACCTCTTTGAGCAGCAGTTTCATGGCCGAAGCGTCGGTTCTTTTTTGTGTGACAGGCACTGGTTACCCCGCTAGAGATAAGTTGAGATAAGAAAGACTACAAATTTTGAGGCACCCGGTTAAAAGAAACGGAAGGCCAGGTGCAGCAGGCCGGCGGCCGCCGTGGCCCCGGCGAAGTTGACGAGGGCTATGCCCAGCGAGTCGCGCAGGCCCAGTTCCCTGACCATGACCAGCAGGCTGGCCAGGCAGGGAAGATAAAGCGCCAGGAAGACGCTGGCCACCGTGAGCTGTTCCGGCCCCAGCCCGAAAGGCGAGAGCATCGCGATGGAGACGTCCTTCTTGAGAAAGCCCAGCACCATCACCGAGACGGTCTCGCCGGGCAGGCCGAACATGACCTCCAGCGGCCGGCGGAATATCTCCGAGACGGCCGCCAGCGCGCCCGTCATGTCGAGCAGGTTCACGAAGAACACGCCCAGCATGATCATCGGCACGGCGTCGAAGAGGAAATCCTTGACGCGCATCCAGACCTTGCGGGCGAGCAGCCGCGGCGGCGGCAGGTGGTAGGGGGGGATCTCGATGAAGAGCTCGGGCGTCTCGCCGCGCGTGAAGCGGTTGAGCATGGCTCCGGCCGCGAGACCCGTGGCCGCGATGGACCCGAAGACCAGGAATACCCAGCCGATGCCGTGCGGGCCCAGCAGGCTGAAGATCATGGCGCTCTGCGGCATGCAGGGCGCCACCATAAGGGCCAGCGCGGTGGCTATGACGCGCTCGCGCCGGGTCTCAAGGACGCGCGCGGCCAGTATGCCGGGGACTTTGCAGCCCAGGCCCAGCATGACCGGGATGGTGCCGTAGCCGTGCAGGCCCAGCTTGTGCATGAAATCGTCGAGCAGCACCGCCAGGCGGGGCAGGTAGCCGAGGTCCTCGAGGAGGCTGAGTATAAGGTAGAAGGCCAGTATGTAGGGCAGGACCGCGACGAAGGGGATGAAAATGCCGGTGGTCAGCAGGCCGAACGATTCCATCGGCGCCGGGGTGACGCCCAGCAGCATGGTCCTTATCCATTCCGGGCCCGGCAGCGAGCCGACCGAGGACGTCAGCAGCGGCATATAATGGGAATTGAATAACGGCTCCAGGACGGCGATGAGCCCTTCGCCTATGAAGCGTATGACGTAGAACGACGCGGCAAGAACGGCCGCGGCGACCGGCAGGCCGGTGGAGGGACGGGAGGTCAGGTCGGCCAGCTTCTCGAGCGCCCCGGGATGGCGATGCTCTATGCGCTGGCGTTCGGACGTCACGCGGCCGATGAACTTCCATTTCTCGTCGTGCCCCGGCGGGGGGCAGACCGGCGGCGGCAGGCGCCCGGCGATGAAATCGGCCACGGCGGCGTTTAGTTCCCGGAGCCCTTCTCCGGTGGTGGCCACCAGCGGGATGAACCGCGCACCGAAGTCCTTGCCGAGTCCTTCCGCGTCTATGAAGACGCCCTTGCGGCGGGCCATATCCCACTTGTTGAGAAGGAAGATGGCCGGGAGGCCCTTCTCCATTATCTGCATCGCGAAGAAAAGATTTCGCTCAAGGTTGGTCGCGTCCAGAACATGCAGGATCAGGTCGCCGGCGGCGGCGTTGATCAGTCCGGCGGCGGCCTCTTCGGCCCTGTTGGTCGGCTCCAGCGAATAGGCGCCGGGTACGTCGGTGAGCTGAAAGCGGTGGCCGGCCAGCATGGTGGCGCCGGAGGTGTATTCCACCGTGGTCCCGGGATAATTGGAGGAGATCACGTCGAGGCCGGTGAGGCGGGCGAAGACCACGCTTTTGCCGACGTTGGGATTGCCCGTCAGGAGTATGGAGCCGGCGCGCATCTTGAGTTTTATCCGCGAGGCCATATTGCGGCCTATCGCCACGCGGGTGCCGAGGACCTCGGCCACGACGGGGCCGCGGGCGGAGAGAGGGGAGACCTTAAGGAGCTGTCGGCCTTCGATTATCCCCATGGCCCGCAGGCGTGTCTTTAGCACCGCGCCGCCCTCTATCGCCTCGACGTAGCCGCGCTCGCCCTCCCGGGCGGAGAGCAAGTCGGTGAAATCTTTGGGCTTATGCGTCATCTCTTCGCTCTCCCGGAGATGAAGCCGCGCAGCTCGGCCAGCCTGGCCGCGCCGCGGGGCGAGGTGTAGAAAGAGGTCATCGCCTCGATGGCGGCCATCGTGCGGGGGCTCACCGCGTGCTCAAGGCGGCAGGCCTCGGCGTCGGCGGAGCGCTCGCCGGCGCCCAGGACCAGGACGAGGAAATCCCTGAGGCCCAGGTGGGAGCGCTCGATGCCGCGTCCTTCCTTAAGACCGCGGGGGGTGGGGAATACCGCGCCGTAGCGGGCCTGCGTGACCAGCCCGGCTTCGCGCAGGACGCGCAGGGCCGAGTTGACCGTCGGCATCCTGACGCCCAGGCGGCGGGCGAGGTCGGCGACCCTGGCCCCGGCGCTGGCGGAGGAGAGCGCCGTTACGGCCTCCAGGTAATCCTGCATTTTGGGCGAGATGGGGCGGCGGGCGGGCATAAATGTTAGATTAGTCTAACATTTTGCCGCCCCGGCGTCAAGTGGTGCCGGGTTCGCGCCTTAGCGCGAGCAATCGGGACAGGGGCCGAGGGCGTCTATGTCCGCGAGGTAGGAGAGGTCCAGGAACAGCTGGTAGACCAGGAGGATGAGGATCACGAGCATCAGGCCTTTGGTCCAGGCGGGCATGGCGCGCAGCCGCGCGGCCGCTTCTATCATCTGTTTCTTCATCTTTCCTCCCGTGAAAGCGCCAGCGACTTGTACATGACGGTCAGGTCGCTGTTCCTTTCACCGCTATTATATGTTTTGGCCGCTAGCTTTTCCACCGCCCCGGTAACCGGCAGTTCCAGGCCGCGCGAGGCGGCCGCGGCCAGCATGTAGCGCACGTCCTTGAGCAGGTCCTTGAGGGCGAAGGCCGGGGGGAACTCCTCTTTAAGGATATTGTTCTTCTTCATGCGGAAGTACCCGCAGTCGATGGCGGGGCTTGCCTCGGCCGTGCGGAATATGAGTTCCGGGTCCAGTCCGAACGCTTTGGCCAGGGCGGCGCTCTCGCAGAGGCCGGAGGTCATCTGGGAGAGCAGCAGGTTGACGCAGAGCTTGAGGCGGGTGCCGGCCGGCGGCGCGCCCGCGTGAATCACGGTCTTGCCCATCGACAGCAGCAGCGAGCGGCGCTTCTCGAGGGCTTTATCGTCGGCGCCGGCGAGTATGATGAGCGTCCCGTTATCCGCGAGGGGCTTGGACCCCGCGACGGGGCAGTCCAGGAAGGTCACGGCTTCCTTGAAACAAAGTGCCGCGAGTTTTTCGCAGTAGGCGGAGGAGACGGTGCTCATGTTGAGGAGGGTCGTGGAGCCGCCGGGACGGGCGGCGAAGACTCCGTCGGGGCCGCCGAGCACGGCTTCCATCGCCTCGTCGCCGGTGACCATGGTTATTATGACGTCGCAGCGCGCGGCTAGGGCCTTGGGGGTGGGGGCGGCTTCGCGGCCCATGGCCTGGAACTCTTCGGTCTTTTTCCGGTCGCGGTTCCAGACGGTGACGTCGTAGCCGGCCTTTATGAGGTTCTTGGCCATGGCCGCGCCCATTATTCCCAGGCCTATGAATCCTATTCTAGGCGGTGTCATATCAGCTCCTTATTTTGAAAACGATCTCACTTCTTCCTGCGTCAGTTCGCGCCAGCGGCCGGGCTCGAGGCCCTCCAGCGTGACGGCGCCCACGGCCCGGCGGACCAGCCGCAGCACCGGGAAGCCGACATGGGCCAGCATGCGCCTGACCTGCCGGTTGCGGCCCTCGGTGATCGCCAGCTCCACCCACGAAGTGGGGACGGTCTTGCGGAAACGCACGGGGGGAACGCGGGGCGGCAGCGCCGGCTCCTCTATCCGCCGCGCGCGGCAGGGGCGGGTCGGCCCGTCGCCCAGCGTTTCGAACGCCAGAGCCTCTCGCGGACGGTTCTGCGCGGGATCAAGCTCGGGATCATCCTGTTTTCGGTCGCGATCGCCGCGGGGATCCTCGGCGTCGGCGTCGGCAACATGCAGTTTCCGTTTGTCGATGCGGAATCCCTGCGCGCTTTCCCATGACCGGACACCGGTGCCGTTGCGGACGATGCGGACCTCCTTGGCATACCAGTTGTGAGCGACCTGATATAGATTGTAT
>JAVVFK010000166.1:0-5593 GCA_032251015.1 Elusimicrobiales bacterium | reverse complement strand
GGTGACGCAGCTCGTGCGTCAGCGTCTCCCACGCCTCCTCTTCCCAGTCGAAGTCCGGATCGCCGTCCCCGACGGCGACGAAACTGCCGTAGTAGAGGGCGACGTGGCGGCCCAGGCCCTCGCCGGCGCCGAGGAAGTCGCCCGGGCCGGGGTCGAGGTACTCGCCGAGCCGGAACACGTCGACGTAGCCCTCCTCCGACATCGCCTCCTCGATGACGTGCACGCCCTGCAGGCCGCGCATGAACTCGGGCGGGATCTCCTCGACCATCTCCTCGACCATGGCGCGGAAGTCCTCGAAGGTCATGGCGTCAGCGTACGTCCTGGTAGCGGTACGCGTGCGCGTGCGCGGGTGCCGGCGCTCCGCGCCGGCGCGTTCTTTTCCGGAGATTTTTTGGCCGCGCCGGCCGCGCGCTGTTCCGCGTCCGGGCGCCGTTCCGGCACGCTGCGGGCTTCCTTCTTCCCGGAGGCGATATCGGCGTCCACGTAAAGCGCGCAGAAGCAGGCGCCGTGCTCGGCCAGGTCGGGGTCGCGGTAGTCGCAGGGACAGATGATGTCGAGGTCCTCTTCGCGCTTGCCGGAGGCGAGGCGGCAGGGGCAGGCCATGTAGCCGTAGCGCTCGATATTGCGGACCAGTCCCTCGCAGAGAAAGCCGGTCATATCGGCGTCGGGATTGAGGATATAGCCGCCTTCGCGGGCATCACGGTCCAGCTTTTCGCGCAGCGCGGCGGCTTTGGTCTTCAGTTCTTCTTCGTTCATTTGAGCAGTTTCTCTTCCATGGCGGCCGGGTCGTAGCCGGTGATGACGCATTCGTCGTTGGCGTCGCATATTACGACGGTGGGGAAGGTAAGTCGGCCGGCCTTCGCCTTGGCCTCCGCGGAGATCTTTTCTTTCTCCGCCGGGTCCTCTATCTTGTCGGTATAGATGATCTCGGCCTTGATGTCGTTCTTCTTGAGCCACTCGGTGGTCTTGCGGCACCATCCGCAGGTGCTGAGCGCGTAAACTTTCACTTTTTTAGCCATAATCGGTATTTTAGGAAAAAATGGGGACACAATACCTATTTTTCCGGGAAAATAGGTATTGTGTCCCCAATTGGTTGCCAATGGTTTATGTTCCCGAAATTGTATAATGGACGGATAAAATAAAGGCGTAAGGGAGAGTTAATGGAAAGGTTCATCGGTTTGATCGGCATCGTCGTCCTTCTGGGTATAGCCTGGCTTTTCAGCAAGAACCGCAAAGCTATCAATTATAAAACGATCGGCGCCGGCCTGGCGCTGCAGATAGGCTTCGCGATACTGGTCCTCAAGACCCCCTGGGGCCGCAAGTTCTTCGAGGTGATGAACGGCGTCATAGTCAAGCTGCTCTCCTTCTCCGACAAGGGCTCCGAATTCGTCTTCGGCAGCCTGGTCTCCGACCCCTCGTTCGGCTTCATCTTCGCGGTACGCGTTCTGCCCACCATAATCTTCGTCTCCTCCATCATGGGAGTCCTCTACTACCTGGGCATCATGCAGAAAGTGGTGCTGGTCTTCGCCAAGATAATGGCGAAGGTGATGGGCACCTCGGGCGCGGAATCGCTCTCGGCCAGCGCCAATATCTTCGTCGGTCAGACCGAGGCTCCGCTGGTTGTGCGGCCCTACGTGCTGCGGATGACCAATTCCGAGCTGATGGCCATCATGACCGGCGGCATGGCTACGATCTCCGGCGGCATAATGGCCGCCTACGTCGGCCTGCTGGTGCAGCATATGCCCAATATCGCCGGCCACCTGCTGGCGGCGTCCATCATGGCCGCGCCGGCGGGTCTTGTGATGGCCAAGATACTGGTGCCGGAAACCGAGGATCCGGAAACGCGCGGCATAGTCAAGATGGAGCTCGAGATAAACGATGCCAACGTGATAGACGCGGCGGCCAACGGCTCAGGGGTGGGCATGCAGCTGGCCATCAACGTGGCGGCCTGCCTCATCGCTTTCATGGCCATCCTGGCGATGGCCAACTTCCTCATCGGCTACGGCGCGGGCTTCTTCGGCATAGAGGGCCTGACGCTGGAAAAGATCTTCGGCTGTATCTTCTCCCCGCTGGCCTGGGTTATGGGCGTGCCGTCGCAGGACGTGCAGCAGGTGGCGACCTGGATGGGGCAGAAGACGGCGATCAACGAATTCGTGGCTTTCCTGGACATGGCGACCTTCCTCAGGGACAACCCGGGCGGCGTGAGCGACAAGGCGCTGACCATCGCGTCCTACGCGGTCTGCGGCTTCGCCAACTTCCTCTCGATAGCGATACAGATAGGCGGCATCGGCGCGATGGCGCCGGAGCGGCGCCACGACCTGGCCAAGCTGGGGCTTTACGCGCTGCTGGCGGCCTCGCTGGCCGGCTTCCTGTCGGCGACGATAGCGGGCATCCTCATCGGCTGATCCCTTAATCTGGGGACAGTATATTTAATTCGTTCCGGCAGGAATCGGGGTTCTCAATTCAGATTCGTGCTGAAATAACTATACTGTCCCCAAATCCCTCCAAATTCCTAGAAAATATCTTTTAATGAGCGACACTACGTTGTCGCGCCCCGCCTCTACGCTATTGTGCGCACATTTGAGGGGGGGGAGAATTATGGCCAGAATAGCAAGGGTTGTCGTTCCGGGCTATCCTCATCATGTTACACAACGCGGGAACAGAAGACAGCGGACTTTTTTCTGCGACGCTGATTGCCGTCTGTATCTAAGTCTTATGAGCGAATGGTGTGGCCAGTATGGCGTGGAAATCTGGGGGTATTGCCTTATGCCCAACCACATTCACCTTATAGCGGTTCCGCGCGACGAAGTCGGGCTGCGCCTGGCGATCGGCGAGGCTCACCGTCGTTATACGCGGCACGTTAATTTTCGCGAGGGATGGCGGGGGCATCTCTGGCAGGAACGGTTCTTCTCTTTCGTGATGGACACATCGCATCTCCTTGCGGCGGCCAGATATGTAGACATGAATCCGGTGCGGGGCGGATTAGTCCCGCGCGCGGAGGATTATCCGTGGAGCAGCGCTGCCGCGCATCTGCGCGGTAAGGACGACGCGTTGGCTCATGTATCCAAATTGACGGACATTGTCGGCGACTGGAGCGTTCTTCTGGACCAAGCGGGATGCGCGGCGGACGAGGAAAAAATACGTGCCTGCAGCGCCACAGGGAGGCCGTTTGGAGGAGAGGATTTTATTATCGGATTGGAACAAAAGTTAGGGCGGTCTCTTCATAAAGGAAAGCCGGGCCGAAGGCCCGCGGGTGTCGGGATATAAATATACTGTCCCCGGATTAGAAGGCGCCGCGGACGCGGCCGGTTACTTCGGAGAGGGGGAGGAAGGGGGCGCGCGTGCCGTCGGGGGCGCGCCAGACGGAGGAGTCCATGGAGTAGTCGCGGTTGTCGCCGAGGACGAAGAGGTAACCTTCGGGAACTTTCAGGGGGCCGAGGTTGTCGCCGTCGAGCATGACGTCCCCGCGGCGGTGTTCGGCGTACGATTCGACCAGCGGTTCGCCGTTGACCCAGACCTGTTTGGCGCGGAGCTCCACCACGTCGCCGCCAACGGCGATGACGCGTTTGACCGACTCTATCTCGCCGCCCGCCCTCGGCTTGAACGCGATCACCTCGCCCCGGCGCGGTTCGCGGAACCTGTATGTCAGCTTGTCGAGGAAGAAATGCGTGCCCTCGGAGAGTGTCGGCTCCATGGACGCGCTGGCTATGTAGATGGGCTCTAAGATATAGGCGCGGGCGAGAAGCGCCGCGGCCAGGGTGACCAGGGCGATAACTACGGCGCGGGTCAGGGTGGTTTTCATTCGGGGGAGGAGACCTTCAGTTCCACCGGCGGCTTGCCCACCGGCGCGATTATCCCGGAGAGTATCTTGGCCGCCGCCGCCATGGACGTGCGGCTGATGCCGTAGGTTGCCATTACGGCTCCGGCTTCCGGGTAAAGCTCGGTATCGTAGGGATTCATCAGGCTCACCACCACCGACGGTTTGCCCAGTTCCAGGAGCGATCTTATCGTCATGGTCTGGGCGCTGTTCTGGGCCTGCGCCCACTGGAAACTCCCTATCACCAGGAGGTCGGCCTCGCGGGCGTAGGAAAGTATTTTTTTAGTGTCACGGGCCGAGGGGCTTATGCCGAAGGAATATTGCCGGGCGCCCTCGTAGCCGTAACGCAGCAGGCCTTTATAGAGCGGGAGGGCCTGGGCACTGAACCGGGAAGGACCGAAAAGTATTATCGCTATCCGTTTCTTCCTGTACTCCTCCGGCAGCGGCACCAGGCCGGCGCGGTCGGCCAGCAGCGTGACCGCTTTGGCGGAGAGTTCGCCGGAGACGCGCAGGTAGGCCCGCTCGAAAGGGCTTTCGTCCTCGCCGCGACGGTCCATCAGGCCGTAGTCCTTCTTGAGTTTCATCACCCGCGACCAGGCGTCGTCTATCCTGGAGAGAGGCAGTTCCCCGGAGTCGGCCGCGGCTTCCAGCGCGTCCAGCGTGGCGGAAAAATCGCCCCGGCCTATCAGCAGCAGGTCCGCGCCCGCCTTGAGGGCCAGCACCGCGGCACGCGGCACGCTGCGGAACGAGGTTATGGCCTTCATGTCCAGGCTGTCGGTGAGCACCGCCCCGCTGAAATCCAGGTCTTCCCGCAGCAGGCCGCGTATGACGGCAGACGAGAGCGTCGCGGGCGCCGACGGGTCGAGAGCGGGGTATATTATGTGCGCGGTCATCGCGGCGGGGGCGGCGGCGGCCGAAGCCCTGAACGGCGCGACATGGTCCCGCTCAAGTTCCTCCCGGTCCAGGCCGATGGTCGGCAGCACCTTGTGCGAGTCCCTGCCGGCCGCGCCGTGGCCGGGGAAATGCTTCATTACCGTCATGATCCCGGCGGCCCTGAAACCGCTCATGATGGCCCCTCCTATGCGCGCGACCCGGGCCGGGTCCGAGCCGATGGAGCGTATGCCGATTATGGGGTTCTCGGGATTGGTGTTCACGTCGAGGACGGGGCCGAAGGTCATATCCACGCCGGCGCGCTTCAGTTCGCGGCCGGCCAGGTAGAAAAGAGAGGCGGTGTTGTTCTCGTCATCTGCGGCGCCGAGCATCATGTTGCTGGGCAGGTCCAGGAGGCCGAGCGTGAGCGGGATGTGGACGCTGCCGCCCTCGTAGTCGACCGCGATTATGGGGGGGATCCCGGCGGCCGCGCGAAGGATCTCGGTGAAGCCCCGGGTCTCTTCCAGCGAATAGGAGCCCCATTGCAGCTGAAGGCCGCCGGCGCCGTCGCGGGCGAAGGCGAGGGCTTTCTCCTCCTCGCCCACGTCCACGGCGGGCATTATGAGCTGGGCCAGCCGTCTCCGGTCGGCGGCTTCGGCGCCGCCCGCCGCGGATACCGCCAGAAGGAAGACGGCGAGTCCCCGCCGGGCGAGGACAAGAGCGGTCCTCATTGGCCGGCGAACTTATAGCCCTTCCTGGAGGCCTGCGAGCGCACGGTCTGAAGCATGGCCTTGTCTAGCGTCTCGGGGCCGGAGGTCTTGCTCTCCTGCTCCTCGATATAACGGCGCCGCTCGGCCTGCAGGCGGGTTATCTCCGCCTTTATCTTCCTGCGCTCCTCCAGCTTAG
>JAVVFK010000165.1:0-5638 GCA_032251015.1 Elusimicrobiales bacterium | reverse complement strand
CACGCCTGCGACGACATCTCGCGGATCGGCCGTATAGTGGCCGGCAAGCGGCCACACTACGGCCTGGGCTAGAAGCTGTAAAGGGTTCTCAACAGTCTGTGGACGGTAGAATGAAAGCGGCCCCACAGCTCATCCGAATGTAACGATGTGGACTTTCTTAGTGGTAGGCACGGATATATTTTACCTATTTCAGTTGATTTGAATTACAGGGGAAGGGCCTGTTTCCCCTCTCCCCGCGAGGGCGACCAGCCAGTAACAGAAAAACCCGCCAGGCAGCGTGAACGACGTGCCTGGCGGGTTTATAAGTCGCGGCGGTCCCGATTAGAACGGGTAGGTCCTGGTCAGGACATTGTCGTTCAGTTTTAGCTCCGGTACGTTCCTGTCCGGGTCCGCCTCCAGCCTTATCGAGTCCCCAGCCGCCGGGACAAAGAATACGGACGGGATGGTGAAGGTCAGCCCGCTGAAGGAAGAGCCGGCCGCCAGGGAGGAGACGGACGCGTAGGAGGTGTAAGTAGGGCCGCCGGAGCGGGTATAGGTCAGCTTTACCCTGAACCCGGATGCGCCTTCGTTGCCGAGGTTCTTCAGCAGCAGTCCCGAGACGTTCATGTTCCCGCCAACCGGCGTCACGCTGAGCGCGGAGATGAGTATCTTCAGGTCGGCCATGGAGAAGACCGACGCCCCGAAGACCTTGTTGTTGGTCATCGCGGCTACGCGCCATTCCCCGTCCTCTTGCGCGAACTTCATGTTCGTATCGGCGGTCTTGCTGTAGAATCTGCCCGAAGGGAGCATGAACTTCGTCTTCCAGTGGACGCTGGCGATCGCCGACTTTTTGTCAGGGGCCGCGGTCAGGCTGTCTATGCGGTAGAACAGGCTGGGGTTGCGCAGGAACGTATTGTCGTCCTGTATGCCCTGCATCAGTTTCACTGCGTCGGGGAACTGCCGGGAGAAGAGCCCCGCCAGTTCCGGCTTGTTCTTCCTTTCATAGTTGGTCTTAAGCCGCTCCAGCAGGCCAGTGAGCGCCTGCCGGATCGTGTCCAGGTCGCCTGAGCGCGGCAGGCTGCCTTCCGCTCCGTCGAAGAAGTCGGAAACTTCCGACTCCAGGACGCCCCAGAGCTCTTTTATGTCTTTGGCGGTGAGGCCCTTTATGCCCTTCACGAGGCTGTCGAGCTCTTTGAGCATGCGGGCGGTCTCTTCCGTTTGCAGCTCCACGGTCTTGGCGGAGAAGTTGTTGTCCTCGTCGGGGTCCTCCGCGGCGGTCTTGAGCTCGGCTTCGAACTGTATGGCGCCGGCGGTCCTGGCGGATACCCAGTCGAAGACGACTTCCTTCGATTCGCCGGACTTCAGCTCCAGCTCTTTTTCCTCGGAGCGGCCTTCGTCGTCGGTGACGGTCAGCTTCGCCGGGCCGGCGGTGTCGGCGGGGCCGGCGTTCCTGGCGGTCAGCTTAAGCGCGAGCTTGACGCCGTCCGCGGACGGGGGCTCCTGCGCTACCTCGAACGACTCTATGGAGAGGTCCGACCCCGCGGCGCCGACCGTTACGCTCGTTTTAAGGGTGTTGTTGTCGGCCGCGGTGTCGCGGGTGGCGAGCGGGACTATCTCGGCCGTGATCTCCGCCGCGCCGGCCTGTTTCGGGGTCCACTCGAAATCTACCGTGGTTTCCGCGGCGGGGTCGAGGAGGAACGCGTCGCTTTCGAAGTTCTCCTCGCCGGCCCTCAGCTTTATCTTCGCCTCGGCCAGCAGGGCGGCGTCCAGGTTGGAGGCCCTGACGCTTATGGCGACCGGTTCGCCGTCGACGCCGATCTCCTCCGGAGTATCAATCTCGAGCACCGCCAGGTCCGTGTCCGGCGGCGCCACGTTTATCGTCGCGAGCTTCGAATTATTGTCGAAGTCGGCTTCCAGCTCCGCGGTGGTCAACGACACCGTTATTTCCGCGACTCCGCTGCTTGCCGGGGTCCAGGGTATCTTTACGCTGCGGGTTTCCCCCGCCGCGAGTACCAGCTCTTCGGTATAAGGTTCGGCGCCCGCGGCTTCGACGGTTAGCACGCACTTGCGGTCATAGGACGAAGCGTCGAAGCCCTTGGAGGCCTTGAGGGTGTTGAGGGCGTCCATGTTCTGATAGTCGCGCAGTTCCACGGTAAGGGCTGACGGGACGCCCTTGACGGCCTCGCCTTCGGCCGCGACGGCGGTTATGCCCACGTCCACGGCCTTTATGCTGGCGCAGGCGAAGGCCAGGCGCCTGAAATGAGGCAGCCGCAGGCGGGCCTCCAGGTCGATATCGAAAGACAGGTCGAAGTCGGGCAGGGGGAAGATGTCGGACAGTTTGTCCAGGAGTTTTCGCAGCCGTGCGCATAAGTCGTCCAGCTCCGAGACGTCGAGTTTGAAGTCGAGGTCGAGCTTGTATTTGGATAGCAGTTTCTCCACCCTGCGCTTCGCTTCTTTTATGAACTTTTTAATGATTTTCTTTATTCCGATGGCCTTGGCGACCTTGAAGAGCAGCTTGCCGAGATATTTTTCAATAAGGTTGAAAAGGTACGAGGGGCCTTCCAGTATCTGGCTGAGGCGGAATTTGAGATTGAAACCGATCTTTTTGCCCCAGACCTTTTTGCTGAAGCCGAACTTGATCTTGGATTTGAGGAAGTTTTTTATCCCCTTGATAAGGCCGGAGATGGACCTGAGCAGTTTGCTGAGGACGTCTATGTCCGCGTCGATGGACTTGAAGGCGAGGAGAGCGATGTTGATCTCTTTGAGAAGGCCGGGGGTGTCGACCGTGGCGTCGTTCACTTTTTTCAGCACTTCCCTGAACGCCGAGATCTTTTCCGACGAGTCGTTCAGGTCCGCCGCCAGTTTTGTAAGGTCTTCGTCCAGGTTCAGGTTGGCGCAGTAGATGGCGGCGGTCACGGACGCGTCGGTCTGTTTGGCCTTGTTCAGGAGGTTCTGGTTGAAGATCTTCTGCGCCTTATCCAGCTGCTTGAGGAACGTGTAGCGGTAAGTGAGGCCTTTTATCAGGACCCGTTCGCGGACGGTGGTCGCTTTTTTGTAAAGGGGCTTGAGCTTCTTTTCCAGTGTTTTGAGCTTGTCGCCGGAGGTTTCGCAGACCTTGTTGACCCTTTTCATCGGCGTGCGCACCTGCGGAACGGCGGAGAGTATCCGGGAGGTCTTCTCCAGCGTAGATACTTTACTTTTAACGGCCTTGGTCTTGCCGGTAAGGGTTTTCAGTATCAGCAGGCGCTGCTTCACTTCCTCGGCCGACTCCGCTTCGCCGCCGAGTTTCTTGTCGGTCCTGGCCAGTTCTTCGCGGGTGAGCTCTATTTCCCGGACGAAGTTGTCGAAGCTGGTCCTGTAATTCTGTATGACGACGGCGCTGGTGAGCGTCCGCCTTTCCCCCGCCGAGGGGGCTTCGCCCTGCGCCAGGAGCTGCAGCGGCGCCAGGTTGAAGAGCATGGCCGCGACCAGGAGCCGGCTGACGGGCTTTATTATCCTTTCCTTGTTCATTTTAAGTTTCCCCCTATATCCTGTACGAAATTTTGAAATTGAGCTTGCTCTCGGAATAGTCGTTGCCCGAGTCGTCGAAGGTGTTGTCCTTGCGCGAGTAGTCCAGGTACGCGTCGGCGCGCTCGCCGAACTTCTTGGCCAGCGAGAGCGTGTATTCCTCCGCCGCGGAGTCGTTGGCGTTCTCGTAGAAGTTGTTGGTAAAAAGAGCCACCCGGGCCCTTATCTCCAGCCCTTTCGGAAGGGCCAGGCCTATTCCTCCGGAATGAGAAAGGATGAGGTCGCTTTTCCCGGCGCTGATGTTCTTTTCCAGCGAGGCGTTCTCCTGCAGGTCCCAGGAGGCGCTGGCGCCGCCCAGGACGAAACTGCCGTTAAGGCCGAGGGAGGCCGAGTTCCGGTCGCGGTCCTGGTCGGCGTTGACCTTGTCCCTTACGCGGCCGTTCTCATAATTGAGCGTAGCCGTGGTCCCGGCCCAGTTCTTGGCTACGTTGAAGCTCAGGGCGGCCGCGTCGTTGTCCGCCGAGCCGTCCCCCGCCTCTTCGCCGCGCAGGTCCAGCCCGCCGCCAAGGTTCAGATCGTCCGACAGCCGCCAGGCGAAGCGTAGGCCGGGGTTCAAGCGCTCGGTCGTGGTCGTCTTGGTGCGCTTCAGGTTGTCCCGCGAGGCGGATAAATAGGGCGAAAGGGTGAAACTGCCGGTAAGGATGACATTGCCGTTGGCCTGGAGGGTCTCCAGGTCCTGGGCGGAGAAGCCGCCGGTGGTCTCGAAATTGGGGTCGGCGCGGTCGTACTGCGCGTTGGCCGTGACTTTTCCGCCGTTGAATTCAAGGGCTGCCCTGTACGCCCCGTCCGAGTCTGCGTCGTAGGAGAGCGCGCCGTTCGCGTAGGCCTCGGTGAAGCTTCTGGCTACCTCTCCCCTGACGGAGAGCGCGCCGTTCACCATATACCTGAAATCGGAACTGAAGACGTCCGTGCGCTTGTAGGTCTGGTCCGCGGCGAAGTAGGCGGCGTCGTCATGGCCGGCGCCGTAGTTTACGCCTATGATGAGGGAGCTGTCGGAGAGGAGCGCGGTTTCGGCCCGCGTGCCCCAGACGTTCCTTTTGGCGGTGCCGCCGCCCTTGAGGTCCTTCCAGAACAGGTCCCAGCCCGGGGCCGCCACGCCGGAGACCAGTGTGACGGTGATTCTTTTTCCCGCCTTCAGCCGGGCGTTCAGACCCCGCAGCGCGTTGTTGAGCGAATAATCGCTGAAATAGGCCATGCTGTCGCCCGCGACTATTTCTTTGGATTCGTCGCGGTAACCGACGGTCATCTGTTTAAGGCTTGCGGTCTGCGGGTCGATCAGCCTGTCGTCCGTCAGCCTGTAGAGGATATTGCCGTATATCTCGGACGAGTCGGAAGTCTTTTCGTTGAAGTCTACCAGCCCTTCATAAAAGTAACTAGTGTGGTCGTCGCGGTAGAAGGATCTTTCTTTATTGCCGCCGACTTCATAGACGGCGATGGAGAGGTCCTGCCTGGCGTTCATCTCCGCCGGCAGCGGGCCTGGGAGGGCCGCCAGGGCGCCGATAAAAAAAAGCGTGGATGCGAGCCTGATAAAAAGACGGGCGCGCCCGGGTTGGGTGGCCGTCCCTGCAGGTATTGATCCGGTTGTGGAGGGCAAAATTCTGTCTCGTTACTGGTATTAAATCCTGAACTTTCATAGTAAATCATTTTTTGATGGGTGGTGGAAGTTCAGTCAATCGTACAAAGATTTTGGTTTTCCCTCTCCCGGTGGCCATAATTTAAAAATAAAAAAAAATAAATGCGGGGATGTACGGCCTGCCCGGCAGGCCGCGCATAAGGAGGTGTGTTATAAGTTGCAGTTTACCGCCGGAGCAAGTGCGAAGGCGCAACGTGCCGAGCCTTGCGAACCCGCTTCCTTGCGGCAAGGAGCAGTGCGGGGCCGCGTAGTGGCCACGCCTGCGACGACATATCGCGGTCGGCCGTATAGTGGCCGGCAAGCGGCCACCCTACGGCCTGGGCGCTAGAAGCTGTAAAGGGTTCTCAACAGTCTATGGACGGTAGAATGAAAGCGGCCCCACAGCTCATCCGAATGTAACGATGTGGACGCGCTTGGCGGGGCCGCCCGGAACGGGCGGCGACGCTGGATTTTGCTCGT
>JAVVFK010000164.1:0-5647 GCA_032251015.1 Elusimicrobiales bacterium | reverse complement strand
GAGCTTATGCCTTCGTCGTCGTCGGCCACCAGTATCCGCCGCTTCGCGGCCGGGGATGCCGCGGCCGGCGCCGGGCCCAGCAGCTCTTCCACGGTCTTGAGCACGGGCGACAGGCCGGAACCTTTGGAAAGGAACCTGGTGGCTCCCCCCGCCAGGTACCTGGCCTCGTCCTCGGACGCGTCGTACCCCGTGAGTATTATGACCGGGACCGCGGAGGGGGTCTCCCGTATTTTGGCCAGCACCCGCGAGCCGGTCAACGCCGGCAGTTCGCGGTCGAGTATGACAAGGTCCGGGGAGATGGACCGGAACATGGCCAGGCCGTTGGCGCCGTCGGCGGCCGCGTGCGCCTCGTGGCCCATGCGTATGAGAAAGGCGCCCAGCGCGTCGCGAGCTATGCCGTCGTCGTCTATTATGAGTATTTTAGCCATCTGTCGCCCCGCGGATATTATAGTAAATGAGGGCGGAAGAAACCCTTTGACGCCGGGGTTTTTTTCAATATAATGGGATACGGGGAGATAATGCAAAACCTGATCATAGCTTCGCTACTCACGGCCGCCGCCGCGGCGCTCTTTTTAGCGTACCGTCGCGGGCCCCGGGCCGGGACCGGCTTGTTCGAACATATGCGCGAGCCGGTCTTCGTGACCGCCCCCGACTGCTCCATAGTTTACGCCAACAAGGCGGCGCATGAGGCTCTGGGCGTTAAAAAGGGCTCGCTGTCCGGGCTCAAGTGCTACCAGGCGGCGCACGGGCTGGATAAGCCCCTGCCTCAATGCGCGAATATGATGGCCGGGGGATGCGCCGATCCTCTTTGCCTGGAGCATTTCAGCAAAAAGCTGGGCAGAGATCTGCGGATAAGCGTCTTCCCCGTGATGGGAAAGAGCGGCGGGGTGGACCGCGTTATCTGCATAGCGCAGGACGCGGCCCCGGGCAGGACGCGGGAAACGCGTCGTCACCATGACGCGCAGATGGAGGCGATGTCGCGCCTGGCCGGCGCGGTGGCCCACCAGTTCAACAATATACTCAGCGTGATAGGGGCCGCCCTGCACCTGGCGAAAACCTCCGGGAACGCGGAAGACCGGGCCGGGGCGCTGGCGGCCATAGAATCTTCGGTCGGCAACGGCGCGGGCATAACGCGCCAGCTCCTTACGCTCAGCCGGAGCAACGCCATACATAAAACGGTGGTGGACCCCGGGGCTCTCCTGCTGGAAACGCTTAAAATACTCTCATCCCATCCGGACGTGCCGGCCATAGACGCCCGTCTGCGGGACGGGTTGCCGCCAGTGCAGGCCGACCCGCTTGAGCTCTCCCGGCTGTTCCAGCACGTGCTTGGAAACAAGGAGTTCCTGTCCGCTTCGGGGGAACCCGTCATAGTGGAGGCGTCTTCGGCCAGCCTGGCGCGGCCCGACATGGACGATGCGCCCGGAACCCTCTTTCTAAAAGTTTCTATCCGCCGGCTCTGCCGGGACTTCGACAGGACATCGATAAAGGACATCTTCGAACCGGGCCTGGAGACCAGCCGCTGGACGCTGCCCATCGCCTACGCCATAGCCAAGAAACACGGCGGGTGGATAGAGGCGTCCTATTCCTGGGTCGGCGTTCTGGCCTTCGATATATACCTGTCGGCCGGGACGGCGGAAAGCGCGCCGGCGAAAGAAGTTCCCGCGCCGCGGCCTGAAAGCGCCGCCGCGAAAGGCCCGCTGCGCGTGCTGCTGGCCGAGGACGACGAGGACCTGCGCCGCATGACGGTGAGGATGCTTAGGGCGGAAGGGCACAGCGTCGCCGAAGCGGCCGACGGCCTGGAGGCGGAGCGGCTGATGGCCGGCGGCGGTTTCGACGCGTTGCTCTCAGATACAATGATGCCGGGCCGTACTGGAATCGAGCTGGCGGAGCGGGCCCGGGCCGGCGCCCCCGGCATCCGGGTCATACTGATGAGCGGCCACTCCGAGGGCCGCATGGACCCGGCCCGGGCCGCAGACCTCGGCTATATCTTCATACAAAAACCCTATAGCGCGGACCGGCTTCTCGGCTTGCTCAAGAATTGACCCCGGCATACCCTGAAAAGGGGATAGCATAAAAAGGCTAAAGGGTTTATACTATCTATTAATCCACCACCGGTATACCAGCGAGGGACAATGACCAATATCCTGCTAGTGGAAGACTCGGAAAGCGACATCAACCTCATCGAACAGACCCTCCGCCTGTCGGGCATGGAGTTCTCCCTGCTCACGGCGGATAATCCCTCCGACTTCCGCAAACACCTGCTCGGTTCGCGGCCGGACATCATAGTCTCCGACGGGCGCCTTCCCAATTTCAGCTGCGAAGAGGCTCTCGAGCTGCGCCGCGAGCTGGCCCCCGGCCTCCCTTTCATCGTGGTCACCGGCAGCCTGGCGGACGACAGGGCCGCCGAACTGATGAAGTTAGGCGCCGACGACTACCTTATAAAGGACAGGCTGGCGCGGCTGACCGCCGCCGTCCTTGCGGCCGTCGCGCGGAAGCGGGCCGAAAAGGAGCAAGCCGAACTCAGGGAGCAGCTGCAGCAGTCGCAGAAGATGGAAGCCCTGGGGTCCTTCGCGGCCGGCATGGCCCATGATTTCAACAATATACTCGGCGCCATCGAGGGCTACACCTCGATAATACTGTCCACGCTGGAGGACGGTACGCTCAAAGAGGACATACAGGAGATCCGCAAAGCGGGCCAGCGCGGGGCGGAGATAACCAGGCAATTGCTGGCGTTCAGCCGGAGAGAGAAGCTCACCCTGGAAGCGCGCGATCTGCGCGCCGTCGCGGCCGGTTCGGCCCGGCTGATAAAACGCATAGCCGGCGAACGCATATCCCTGCGCGAGGAAACGGCGCCCGCCGAGCTCCCCGTCCTGTGCGACGCAACCAGGATGGAGCAGGTGCTGCTGAACCTGGCGGCCAACGCCCGCGACGCCATGCCGGAGGGAGGCGAACTCCTGATCAGGACCGCCGAGACCAACTGCCCTAACCGGCCCGGGTCGGATATAGCCCATGCGGCCGCCGCCCCCTGCGCCATGATAGAGATACGCGATACCGGCAAGGGAATGACGCCCGAAGGGGTCAAACGCGCTTTCGAGCCCTTCTACACCACCAAGACGCGCGGCAAAGGGACCGGCCTCGGCCTCTCGACGGTTTACGGCATGGTCAAGCAGCACGGCGGAGACATCGAGCTGAGTTCCGAACCGGGCAAAGGGACCTCCGTCAGGATATACCTGCCGCTCGGCGGCAAACCCCTCGCCGCGCGAACCGAGAAAAGCCCTGCGGCAGGGAAAGAAGCCGGCGGGGGTATCCGCGTGCTGATGATAGAGGACGACGCCGAACTCAGGGCGGTGGCCTCGAAGGTCCTGAGGAGCGCCGGATTCGAGGTATCCACTGCGGGGAGGCTGGACGAGGCGCTGCTGCTGTTCGAAGAGGCCAAGGGCGCCTGCGGCCTGGTCTTCTCCGATGTCGTGCTACCCGACGGCAAGTCTCCGGACGCCGTGGAGAAGTTCCGCGCGCTGAACCCCTCCGTCAATTTCGTGTTCACCACGGGATACCTGGAAAATCAGGACCTGCTGGCCCTGGTGGAGAAAGGCGGGCACTCGTTCATAGAAAAACCTTATTCGATAGAGAAGGCCGCGGAGGTTCTGGCGAAGGCCGCGCGCGGTTCAGCGGCGGCCTGAAGACCGGACTTCAGCCGGCGGCGCCGGCGGTCCGGACAGCGGTATTTCGAAGATGACCCGGCCCCCGCCGCCGGGGGCGTTGGAAATAAGCAATTCCCCGCCGTGGCTGCGCACTATCTCGTCGGCGACGAAAAGCCCCAGCCCGGTCCCCCCCTGCTCCTTGCGGGTGGTGCCGAAAGCCCTGACCCCTTTCTTTATCATCTCCGGCGGAAAGCCGGGGCCCGAATCCTCCACCAGCGATATTATCTTCCCCCCGGCCGGTTCCACGCGGAGCGTCACCGACGAGCCTTCCGGAGAGAACGACAGCGCGTTGGAGAGCAGGTTCATGAACACCCGCTCTATGTGGACCCTGCTGATAACGGCCGGCGGCAGGTCTTCCGGGATGGAAGGGTTTATCGAGACCTTTTTGCGGCGCGCCTGAAAATCCACCAGCGCCAGGGCCTTAAGCGCTTCCTCCCTGAGATCGGCGGGTTCGAAAGAGTACTCTCTTCCCCTCACTATGCCCATGGCGTTGGACAGCATGGCTTTGGCGTAGCGGGCGGCCCTCAGTATCCGGTCTACATTGGCCTGGTCCCGCTCCTCCTTCTCCTGCGACATAACCTCGGCGCTAAGCATTATCACCGCCAGGGGATTGCCGAGATCGTGCAGAACGCCCGAGACCATCCTGCCCACTTCGGTGGCGGAGGAGTCCATGACCATGCTGGTCCTGCTGGCGGAAAGCTCCCTGGTCAGGCGCTCGGCCTCCATCTTCTTGACCTGCAGGGTCTCGTCGGTCCGGCGCTTGGACAGCGCGGTGCGGTAGAGCACGGCGGCGGACAGCGTGAATATCGAAAGCTTGACCGTGACGCCGAAAGCCTCGGTTATGTCCCAGGCCTGCAGCGGTTTGCTGAAATAGATGACGGCCAGCGAGCAGAACAGCAGGGAACTTACCACGTCGAAGATCTTGACGGCCAGCGCGGCGGCGAAAAGAGGGAGCAGGTAAAGCACCCAGAAATACGATTCGCTGCCCCCGGAGACCCTGACTATGCCGGTGATGATAAGCATGTTCAGAAGCAGGACCAGTTCCACCAGCCAGGCCTCCCGCCGCCCCATCTTCGGCGCGAACCAGTTGAACAGCAGATTCGAGACCATCAGCAACAGGAACAGGTGCAATATGTCGGGATAGACTATCAGCGGGTTTCCCCGCATGAAGAAAGCGATGGCCAGCATGAACACCAGGAAAACGGTCTCATAGCCGCCTCTTACGAAGTTGCCGGTGTAGGGGGAATTGTCGCGGGCGCCCATTTACTTATCCTTGTGCTCCGGGTAAAGCCTGGCCATGCAGTCCGGGCACAGGCTGTGGCTGAAATCGACTTCGGCGTGTTCGGCGACGTACTTCTCCACGCTCTCCCAGTAGCCCTTCCCGTCCTTTATCTTCTTGCAGCCGGAACATATCGGCAGGAGTCCCCTCAGGTTGGCGAGTTCCCGCTCCCTGGCTATCTTGAGCGCGTCCTGAACCGTTTTGCGCTCGGTGATGTCTATACAGCTTCCGACGAAACCGGCGAATTCGCCGGACGGCAGGTAAAAAGGCGCGCCGCGGTCGAATATCCACCTGTAGGCGCCGTCATGGCGCCGCAGGCGGTAGTCCATCTCGAAGGCCTCGCGGGCTTTGAAATGGTCCAGGTAGTACTTCACGCAGCGCTCAAGGTCGTCGGTATGGACTCCCTCGGCCCAGCCGTCGCCCATCTCCTGCTCCATGGTGCGCCCCGTGAAGGCCAGCCAGCGCTCGTTGAAATAGTCGCATTTGGCGTCCGTGCCGGCGCGCCAGATAAGTATCGGCGCCTGCTCCGTCAGCAGCCTGTATTCCTCGAAAGAAAGTTTCTTTTCCATA
This sequence comes from Elusimicrobiales bacterium, assembly GCA_032251015.1. Classification (GTDB taxonomy): domain Bacteria; phylum Elusimicrobiota; class Elusimicrobia; order Elusimicrobiales; family UBA9959; genus UBA2231. The sequence goes on along the minus strand of JAVVFK010000164.1, from coordinate 97 downwards.
TTTTCCTTTGATTCCTCAGCGGAGTTTAAAAGAGGAGAGCGGGACCCGGTAGAGCTCGCGTTCCTCGTTGGTTATGAGCAGAGAGTCCTCGTGGAAG
>JAVVFK010000163.1:0-5650 GCA_032251015.1 Elusimicrobiales bacterium | reverse complement strand
CCGAGCGTAGCGCCGGGTGTATTTTAGAAAGCCGAACCCGTGGCGGAGTGAAGGCCCGGCGAGGGAGTCTGAAGCGTTTTTCGTGGTGAGCCTCCCCCAGCGCCCGGCATAATTATTCCTCAGTCGCGGATCTGGCCGGGCTTGCGCCAGTGGGTCCAGAAGCGGCGGGATTCCTCGTCGAGAGGCTCGTTGCGGGGCGCGTCGTTGATCTTCATGGTTATCAGGAAGAAGAACTCCTTGACGCCGCCGGGGCGGAACCGGAAGTTCCAGGTACTGCGGAAATCGTGGAACTCCTTGTAGAGCGAGGCGCTCTTCTCGAAGAAGGAGAACTTGTCCACCCCCAGCCTGTCGGCGAAGGTCAGCCGGTAGCGCAGCGTCAGGTCGCCGCTCCAGCCGCGCCACCCCGGGCGGACGCCTATCGTGTTGCTGACCACGTATTCCGGCGAATGTGCGTACTTGGCCACGCCCAGCCCTACACGGTTCTTCTCCACCGTGAAATCGGCCTGGGCGATGACGGCCTTGTGTCCGTCGGTGAAAGAATAGTCGTCCTGCAGGATGAAGCTGACTCCCGGTCTCGGTTCGTATACCAGTTCGGCCGTCATCGTGGAAAGCCGGTGCGCGAAGTTGCCGATAGCCGCGTCCCTAAGGTCGTACGAAGTGGAGGCACGGAGGTAGTGCTTGCGTGAAGGACGTATAAAGAGAGTGGGAGTGACGCTCTCCTCCTCCACCCCGCCGTCGGCAGCCGAGGAATCCTCCTTGAGCGTATTGGCCCGGAATCGCTGGCGGTAGGCGTAGGCCAGGTCGAAGGAACCCCAGAGGCCGTCGAGCCTCATATTGAGTCCGCTGGAATAGCGGCCGACCCAGAGGTCGCCAGTGGCGGATGAGGTGGACATGAACACGGACTGCCTGTACCCCACGTGGGGGTAAAGACTTACGGCGCGCGTAAGCGGGACGTTTTTGGATATCGTCCAGGACGCGTCCCCTTTGTTCTGGTAATACGATTCGCCTTCGGACCTGGAACGTTCCAGGAAAGCGGAGAAGGCATTGAGCACGGGCACACCGGCCAGCTTGAGCGGGACGGTCTGGAAATCCAGCCGTGGAGCCGAATCGTAGGCCTGGGTGAAACCCGTTCCCGCCGCGTCCCGGTCATAGCGCGTAGCCGCGCTCAGGCGCGTCAGCGTGGTGTTGGACTGCCGGGTAAAGGCGGCGCTGGCCTGCATATCGGGGCTGACCGCGAAAGGATTGGCGCGGAAGTAATGATTGTTGAAATCCGGATCGGAAAGCAGCCGGAAATAGGACTGGCTGTAATAGTTGGCCCCGCCTTCGCCGTCCCCGCCGAGGGTGCGCCAGTAGCCCCCGCTGAGCGCCCAGCGGTCCTCGCTGGCGCCGTATTCGCGTATCCGGTAGGCGGAGAGATGGGTCCTGGCCTTATCGGCCGAGTCGTGATTCACTTCGGCGCCGGTCCCGAAGCCCAGCCGGGAGAAATAATCGATGAAGAGCTTGCCCTTGAGCGTAGGGCTGAAGCGGTAGAGGTAGTTGGACTTGAGGTAGGCGCCGCTGCGCTCGTCGTAGCCGGGATAGAGGCTGGTTATGAAAGGGGTACCCTCGCCCAGAGGGCGGTACAGGACCGGGAAATAGAAGATAGGCACCTTGCCCAGGAAGAACACAGTGTTGTAGGCCAAAAAATGGCTGCCCGGTTTCAGGTAGAGCCGCGATGCCTTGACCTGGTAATGCGGCGGCAGCAGGTCGCAGGAAGTGAAGCGAGCGCCGTGATAGGAGTACTCGCCGTCCTCCACGCGGATCTCTTTGCCGCGGAAGACCAGGTTGGCGTAGCTGAAGCGCCCCTCGCGTATTACGCCGCTGTTGTCGGCGTAGCTCATCTCGCCGCTGCGGCCGTAGAAAAAGCTGCCGTTCTCTTCCATGATGAAAGGGCCGTCCGACACGATGGTGCGGCTGGACATGTCTATCCGCAGCCTGTCGGCCTTGAGCGTCCGTACTATCTTGTCGTCCTTGTCCAGTTCGCGGACCACCGCCTCGCGGCGCAGGCCGATGACACGGCTGTATTCGTTGAAGTCGGCCTCCTCGGCCGTGAACTCCACCCTGTGCGTTCCCGTCGCCGCCGGCAGGTCATAGGCCGCCGCCGCGCCGTTAAGCGCGAGCAGCAGGACGATGGCGGCGCCCCCCCTCATTATCTGCCGGCCGCCCGGTGCAGGCCGTACAGCGCGGCCCCCAGCACGCCCAGGTCGGCGCTGCGCGAGACCTTTATCTTGACGCGCTTGAAGGGCGTCGCTATTGACTGCCCTTCGAAGACCTTCTTCATCGCCGGCAGGAAGCAGTCGGCCGCGCGCGACACGCCGCCGGTAAGGATTATGTATTCCGGGTTGAACAGCAGCACGGGGCCGGAGAGCCCCATCCCCAGGCTTTCGCCCATTCCGGTCCAGACCTTTTTAGCGGCCGTATTGCCGGCCCTGGCGGCGCGCGCCAGGCAGACCGTGTTGAACCTCGGGCGGGCCGGGTCGGCGTATTTCCTAACGAAAGCGGTTTCGTTCTTCACCAGCGAACGCGCGGCCGACATGACCGCGCCGCTGCCGCAGTAAGCCTCCAGGCAGCCCCGCTGCCCGCAGCCGCAGCGGGCTCCGCCGGGCCTGATCACGATATGACCTATCTCGCCCGCAGAACCGTGCGCGCCGTGGTAAAGTTTCCCGTCGAGTATTATGCCGCCGCCGACGCCGGTGCCCAGGGTAACCGCTATCGCGCTGCCGCCCGCTCCTTTAAGCTCGCTGGCGTAGGCGCCCCAGGCGGCCATATTGGCGTCGTTCTCCAGGAAACAGGGGAGTTTGAGCGTCTTCTCCAGCGGACCGGCCACCGGAAGGTTGCGCCAGCCGCCGAGATTAGGGGAGAACCGGGCCGAGCCGTCGTCCGGGTCTATGTCGCCGGCCATACCTATGCCGACGGAGACCGCGCGGCCGACCAGCGAACTTTTGAGCTCGACGGCGGCCTTCGAGAGCCTTTTAATGAAATCCGCGCGGCCCCGGCCGGGCTCGGTGGAGAACCTGCGTTCGGCCAGCACCCGCCCTTCGCCGGTGAAAGCCGCCAGCTTCACGTTGGTGCCGCCTATGTCTATGCCGATTCCGATCATGATATCCTCCAGTTCTTTACCCGATCGCCGCCGCGTCCCGGCTCCCGGCCCGCCTGAGTATCTTAATCGCGGCCCCGGCGAGATAAAAAGACCCCAGCACCGCGGCGGTGCCGCGCCGCGCGGCGGAGACCAGCGCGGCCTCGGGCTCCTCCTCCACCTCAACCCCGGCGTCGGGCCGGAGCCGCTGCAGTTCCTCGGCGAGCAGGCCGGGCGGTATCGCCTTGTCCGACGCGGGCGCCGTGAAGATGAAATCGTCGCAGGACCGGGCCAGGACCGGCAGCATCGCGCGGTAATCCTTGTCGTTGAGGAAGCCGCAGACGAAGGCGTGCGGCCGAGCCGCGAAAGGAGAGGCCCGGAAGGTGCGGATAAAGGCGCGCACTGCCTCCGGGTTATGGGCGCCGTCGAGTATGAAAACGGAATCGCGTCCGCGCGGGGCGGCGCGCAGCACCTGGAAGCGGGCCTCCCACCTGACATTCTCCAGCCCGGTCCGGAAACCCTCCGGCGCGCGGGGAAAGCCGCGGCGGGAGAGTTCCTCCAGGGCGCGCAGCGTAAGGCCGGCGTTGACGCCCTGCCTGTCGCCGATTATGCCCAGTTCGGATCCGCCGCCGGGACCGGAGAGCAGGGTGCGGTTGCGCTCCCAGTCGTAACCCTCCACCTTGAAAGCCGCGGGCAGGAACAGGGCGGTGCCGCCGGCCGCGGCCGCGGCCTTCTCTATCACCCCGGAAACTTCCGCCGGCAGTTCCGGGCAGAGGCAGAGCGTTCCTTTCTTGATTATGCCCGCCTTATGGCCGGCGACTTCCGCCGGGGTGCGGCCGAGGTACTTGTCGTGATCGAGGTCCACCGAGGTTATGACGCAGAGCTCCGGCGGCGGTATCACGTTGGTGGTGTCCCAGGTGCCGCCTATGCCCACCTCCAGGACGGCCAGGTCCAGGCCTGCCCGCGCGAAATGGAGGAACGCCATGCAGGTCACGGTCTCGAAGAAGCTCAGGTCGGCGCCGGCGGCGGCGACCTCAGAGCAGAGGGCCGCGAAATCCTCCGGGCTTATGTTCTCCCCCCCGACGCTTATGCGTTCGCGCGTTTCCACCAGGTGCGGGGAGATGAAGAGGCCCGTCCTGTAGCCCGCCGCGCGCAAGGAAGATTCCAGCAGGGCGCAGACGGAGCCCTTGCCGTTGGTGCCGGTGACGTGCACGGCCCTGAACTTACGCTGGGGAGAGCCCAATTTTTCCAGGCAGGCCAGCACGCGCCCGAAGCCGTCCGTCTTGTCGTAGTTCTGCCGCGAGAGCAGGTATTTTTCGGCCTCTTCGAGGGTCATAGGTCAGCCTTTAACCCGGTCTATCTTCATGCCCAGCGCGCGCAGCTTATGCTCCACGCGCTCGTAGCCGCGGTCTATGTGGTAGGTGCGGCGTATCACCGTCCTGCCCCTGGCTACGCCGGCGGCCACCAGCAGAGCGGCGCCGGCGCGTATGTCGGAGGCCATGATGGGCGCCCCGTTGAGCTCGTCGACGCCGTGCACGTAGGCCTTGTTGCCGGAAATATAGACGCTGGCGCCCATGCGCAGCAGTTCGGCGGCGTGCATGAACCTGTTCTCGAAGATGTTCTCCTGCACCGAGGCGTTGCCCCGGCAGCGGGCCATGTAGGACATCCACGGCGCCTGCAGGTCGGTGGGGAAGCCCGGGTGCGGCGCGGTGCTGACGTTGACCGGCTTCGGCCTGCCGCCGACGGATTCCACCGTTATGGAATCCCGGCCGCAGGTTACTTTGGTACCGGAGCGCTCCATCGCCTTTATGAGCGCGCCCAGGGGTTTGGGGTCGGCGGCCGTGAGTTTCACCTTGCCGCCGGCGGCGGCCGCGGCCAGCATATAGGTGCCGGTCTCTATGCGGTCCGGTATCACGTTGTGGCGCAGCGCCTTGAGTTTTGACCGCCCGCGGATCACGATGCGGGGACCGCCGGCGCCTTCCACCTCGGCTCCCATGGAACGCAGCGCCGCGGCGAGGTCCTCTATCTCCGGCTCGCGCGCGCAGTTCTCCAGCGTGGTCTTGCCGTCGAGCAGGGCGGCGCAGAGCATGAGGTTCTCGGTGGCGCCCACGCTGGGAAAACGGAAACGCAGCCTGCCGGGCTTGAGCCTGGCGCCGGCCAGCACTATGTCGCCCTTACCGTAGCGGGCCTCGGCGCCCAGTTTCTTGAAAGCCTCGATATGTATGTCGATGGGGCGCACTCCTATCGAACAGCCGCCCGGCATCGACACCCTGACCTTTTTGAGACGGGCGAGCAGCGGTCCGGCGGCCAGCACCGACGCGCGCATGCGGCGCACCAGCTCATAAGGAGCGTCGTGCTTCAGCCGGCCGGGCTCGGTCACGGTGAAGGTATTCGCCTCGAAGAAGCATTTCTTGCCCAGGTGGTTGAGCAGGTCGAAGGTGGACTTTATGTCCCGCAGGTCCGGGACGTTCCTGATCACGCATTTTTCGCGCGTGAGCAGCGCGGCCGCCAGTATGGGCAGCGCGGCGTTCTTTG
>JAVVFK010000162.1:0-5709 GCA_032251015.1 Elusimicrobiales bacterium | reverse complement strand
AGAAGGATTCGTCCTACCGGGCGGTGCTGGCGGAAGTCGAATCGGCGCGCGCCAGGCGCAAGGAACTTTCCGCCGTCATAGGAAAAGCCCGCGCCGCCGGCGCGCAGCCGGACCCGGCCGCGGCCGCCGAAGCCGAGGCCCTCAAGGAAAAACTCCGCTCGGAGGAAGAGAAACTCTCGGCCTCGGAGAAAGAGCTTAACGCGCTGATGCTCGCCATGCCCAACCTTCCCTGCGAGGACGTTCCGCCGGGACGTTCCGCCGAGGACAACCGCCTGGTGCGCGAGGACGTCTCCCGCCGGGCCGAGTTCGATTTCAAGCCGCTGGACCATCACGCCCTCGGGGAGTCGCTGGGCATACTCGACTTCGCGACCGCGGCGAAACTCTCCGGCTCGCGCTTCGCGCTGCTGCGAGGCGCCGGCGCCCGCCTGGAGCGCGCGCTGATACAGTTTATGCTGGACCTGCATACCGGCAGCCACGGCTACACCGAGATCTTCCCGCCTTTCCTGGTCACGCCCGAGGTCCTGACCGGCACCGGCCAGCTGCCCAAGTTCGAGGAAGACCTCTATAAGGTCGCCTCCGAACCTCCGCTCTACCTCATCCCCACGGCCGAGGTCCCGCTGACCAACATGTACCGCGGCGAGACGCTCAAAGAGACCGACCTGCCCAAAAAGTTCACCGCCTACACCGCCTGCTTCAGGCAGGAGGCCGGCTCCTACGGCAAGGATACCCGCGGCCTTATCCGCAATCACCAGTTCAACAAGGTCGAGCTGGTCTGGCTCAGCCGCCCCGAGGATTCCATGCCGGCGCTCGACGAGATGACCGCCGAGGCGGCCAAGGTCCTGGAACTCCTGGGGTTGCCTTACCGGGTGCTGGAGCTCTGCGCCGGCGACATGGGCTTTTCTGCCGCCAGGACCTACGACATAGAGGTCTGGATGCCCTCCGAGGCCCGGTTCCGCGAGATCTCCTCGTGCTCGAACTGCCTCGATTTCCAGGCCCGGCGCATGAACGCCCGCTTCAAGCGCGCCGACGGCAAAAAGACCGAGTTCTTCCATACGCTCAACGGCTCCGGCCTGGCCGTAGGCCGGACCTTCGCGGCCATACTGGAGAACTTCCAGCGGCAGGACGGCTCCATAGTCGTGCCCGAGCCGCTGCGGAAGTATACCGGTTTCGATATCATCAAGAAGTGAGGTTCCCATGATCAAGTCTTTTCTCCTGTGCGCGGCCCTGGCCGCCCCGGCCGCCGCGGCCGACCCCGCTTACGAGGCCCTGCCGGCCGAACTGCGCGAGCTTTCGAAGAAAGGTCTCGACGCCGTCTACGCCGTCAGGCTGCCCGAGGCCCAGGCGTATTTCGACGAGGCCGTGAAAAAATATCCGGACCACCCGTTCGGCCATTTCGGCGTCGCGATGGTCAAGTGGGCCCATTTCGAGTACCTCGAGGACGAGTCCGACCCCGCGCTGGACAAGGAATATGAAGCGCTGACGGAAAAGGCGATAGACATCGGGGATAAATGGCTCAAGCGCCACCCGGGCGACGCCAACGCCCATATGTGCATCGGCGGCATGCACGGTCTCAGGGCCAGGCTGGCGCTGCTGCAGCACCGCTGGGTAAAGGCTTATTTTGAGGGCCGGAAAGCCCTCTCCCATACGCATAAGTCGCTGGACCTGAACCCCGAGCTCTACGACGCCTACCTGGGTCTGGGCATGTACGAGTATTACGCCGGGACGCTTTCGGGCGTGGTGAAGTTCATGGCCAGCCTGTTCATGAAAGGCGACGCCGAAAAAGGTCTGGAATATCTGGACCTCTGCCGGCAGAAGGGCTATTTCAACGCCACCGCCGCCAAGCTTATGCTCATCGAGATCTACACCCAGACGGGAAGCAAATACGCGAAACCCGGGGTGGCGGTGAAGTGGTCGAAAGAACTGCGCGAAAAGTATCCCGACCACGCGCAGATGCATTTCGTGGAGATAGTTTCCCTTTTCGAGAACAAGCAGTACGCCGAGAGCCGCGCCTCGGCCGAAGATTACCTGAAGCGCCTGGAAAGCGGCGACCCCGTCTACAGGCCCAACTACCTGCCCCGCATACTGGTGGCGCTGGGCACCATCTCCCTGGTGGAGCACGATTACCAGGAAGGGCTCGAGACGTTCCTGCGCGCGCGTCAGACTCTCAAAAAAGATCCCGACGCCCATCCCACGCGCTGGGCGGTCTGGGCGGTGGTCCGCGCGGGCCACGCGCTGGACCTGCAGGGCCGGCGCGATGAGGCCATCGAATATTACCGCGAGGCCCTCTCCTACAAGGACGAATGGGGCTTCCGCGATTATATCAAGCCTTATCTCAAGGACCCTTTCGTGAAGGGCGCCCTCCCAGGGTCGCTCCCGCCGCCGTAAAAGGAACGCCCGCATGGAGAACGCCGCCTTCGCGCTCGGTCTGACCCTTTTCGCGGGCATGGCCACCGGCGTCGGCAGCCTCATCGCCTTCGCCGCCAAAAGGACCAATTACCGCTTCCTCTCCGTTTCCACCGGTTTCAGCGCCGGCGTCATGCTCTACGTTTCCTTCGTCGAGATCTTCCACAAGGGCTCGATCTCCCTCGTGGAGGCCTACGGCGACCCGGCCGGCCACTGGGTCAACGCGGGCTCTTTCTTCGCCGGCATGCTGCTCATCGGCCTGATAGACAACCTGGTCCCGTCGCACGAGAATCCCCACGAGACGCACAGCGAGGCCGAGGAGGCGCCGCTGCACGACCCGAACGCGCACGTGCCCACCGCGAAGGAATGCCGCGAGGCGGCGGCCTCGGGCGTGGCCGGCGCGCACGAGCATATCCGCAAGGGCAAGCTGATGCGGATGGGCCTCTTTACCGCGCTGGCCATAACCATACACAACTTCCCCGAGGGCCTGGCCACTTTCCTGGCCGCGCTCAACGACCCCGGGCTCGGCGTGGCCATAGCCGTGGCCGTGGCGCTTCACAATATCCCCGAAGGCGTAAGCGTTTCCGTGCCGATCTTCTACGCCACCGGTAACAGGCGCAAGGCCTTCCTTTATTCTTTCTTCAGCGGCCTGGCCGAGCCGGTGGGCGCGCTGATAGCCTGGCTGGGCATCCGCGTCGTGCTCGGTCCCGGCGGCGTGGTGCCGCCGCAGGTCATGGGCGCGCTTTTCGCCGGCGTGGCCGGCATCATGGTCTATATCAGCGTGGACGAACTGCTGCCGACCAGCCGCGCCTACGGCAAGGGCCACGACAGCCTTTTCGGCCTCGTCGCCGGCATGGCCGTAATGGCGCTCAGCCTGCTGCTGATGAAATAGTTCTTTTTCTTATGACGGTCAAGGAATTCGAGAAAGTCGCCGCGGAGGCCGTGAAGTCGCTGCCGCCCAAGGTCAAGGCCGCGCTCGACAATATGGTGCTTACGGTCAAGCCGCTGCCCACGCGCGCCCAGGACCGCGAGTTCGGCCCCGGCCTGCTCGGGCTCTACGAGGGCGTGCCGCTCTACGAGCGCGGAACCGGCTACAGCGGGGCTATGCCCGACAAGATCACCCTTTTCAAGAACAACCTGGAGGCGGAGTGTTCCACCCGCGCCGAACTGGAAGAGGAGATCCGCCATACCGTCATGCACGAACTGGCGCATTACTTCGGCATGGAAGACGACGAGCTGGAAGATAAAGGATTGTACTGAGGGACCGCTCCTGCCCGGCCGTCATGCCGCATCGGCCCCCCCGGAAACCCGCCCGCCAGGCGGGTTCTTTATTTTTCGGCGGAGCGGAGCCAGTCCGCCAGGCGGAGCATGCCTTCCTCAATGGTGACGGAGGGGGAGTAGCCGAGGTCGCGGCGGGCGGCGGAGATGTCGAACCAGTGGGCGGTGGTGAGCTGCCGCACGACGAAGCGGGTCAGGGGGGGCTCGGACTCCGCGCCGGACAGACGCCAGGCCGTTTCAAGTACGGCCGCGGCGGCGAGGGCCGCGGGATAGGGGACGCTTCTCGTGACCGGCGGGGCCCCGGCCGCCGAGAGTATCATATTCACTATGTCCCAGTTGGGGCGCGGGTCGCCCTGGCTGATGAAATAAGATTTGCCGGCGCAGGCGGTGCCCGGCGCCAGCCTTTCGGCGGCCAGCAGGTGGGCGGCGGCTGCGTCGTCTATATAAGTGGTATCGATCGGTTTATTGAAAGAGCCGATGCGGCGCAGTTTCCCCGCCCGGCCGCGCGCGATTATCGTGGAGACCATATGGTCCCTGCCGGGGCCCCAGACAAGATGCGGCCGCAGCGAGACCGTCGAGAAAGAGTCGTCGTTGGCGGCAAGTACGGCTTTTTCGGCCAGCGCCTTGGTGGCGGCGTAAGGCGATTCGGACCTCGCCGGGTAAGGGGCGCTCTCGTTCCAGCCTTCGACTTCCGCGCCGCCGGCCGGATAGACCACGCTGGGCGTGCTGGTGAAGATGAACTTCTCTACTCCCGCGCCCCGGGCCGCGGCAAGCAGGATCTCCGTGCCCGCGGTATTGTCGCGGTAGAAATCTTCGTAGCGGCCCCACATTCCGACCTTTGCCGCGACGTGAAATACCGTATCGCATCCGGCGCAGGCCGCCGCGGCCGCCGCAGGGTCGGCCACGCTGCCTTTCACGCTCTCGACGCCGAGAGCCGCCAACTCCGGGTAATCGCCGCGTGAGAAATTCCGGACCTCCGCGCCTTTGGAACGCAGCAGGCGGACTATGGCGCCGCCGAGGAAACCGCCGCCGCCGGTGACCAGCGCCTTCATGAGCCCAGCCTCCCCGCCGCCCAGGCGGCGAGCTTCTCGCGGCCTATCTTGGCGTTGTGGCGGATATCTACGGGAAAACCGGGATGATAGAGTATGTCCTTTATCTCCCGCGTATGCGGCTGCGCGGCGCCGAGTTTCAGTAATTCCTCCGTCAGGCCGGGCCGCGGCTTTTCACCGTGCTCCAGTTCGACGCAGATGACGGGCCGCTTCGCTCCTTCGGGTCCTATGCCGACCAGCGCCGTTCGGCGCACCGCGGGATGGGCGTTGAAGACCGCCTCGCAGGGGATAGTGAAAAGCGTTCCATCCGGCGTGACGACGCGGTGGCTTTTGCGGCCGCAGAACCAGAGCCGTCCTTCCGCGTCCCGCCAGCCGGCGTCGCCCATGCGGTGATATACTTCGCCGCCCGGGCCTTTGATCTTGGCCAGCGCGTCGCCGTCGGGCCTGCTGAAATAGGAGGGCGAGACTATCGGCCCCTTCACCGTTATCTCGCCTATTTCGCCGTCCTTTACGAGCAGGTCCGGCGACCACCCGCTTATCGGACCGTCGGAGATCTTTATGACGAAGGTCTCCACGCCGGGCCAGGGGCGGCCGACGCAGACCCCGAAGCCCGGACCGAGTTCTGAAAGTTCCGCTCCCGATATGCAGGCAACGGGCAGGGCCTCGGTGGCGCCGTAGGGCGTGTGCACCGGAATGCCGGGGCGCAGCATCTTCGCGACGCGGTCTATGACCGCCTGCCGCACGGGAGCGCCGCATGAGATGACCCGTTCCAGGGAAAGGAGTTTTGTTCCCGTCCTTTCGCCGTAGCGGCCGAGGTTGTCTATCAGCGCCGGCGAGCCGAAAAGCTGCACCGCCTTGTGATCGTTCATGAGCCGGCAAAGCATGGCAGGGTCCGCGGAGGCCGGCCGGGTGAAATCCATTTCCGGTATCACTATGGTGAGGCCCAGCGCCGCGTCGAAAAGCGCGAAAAGGGGGAAGG
>JAVVFK010000161.1:0-5810 GCA_032251015.1 Elusimicrobiales bacterium | reverse complement strand
GAAAAGTCCACGCTGCCGCCGTCGATGGCGAAAGTGTCGAAAGCGTAGCCGCCCATGACCTCGTAGCGCCCGTCGAGCCGCTTGAGCGCGCCTACTCTGAATTTGACCGAATTATCCCAGTCGTAGGAATTGGCCCTGTTGGCCAGCAGGGCGGAAGGGGTCGAATACGTCATGGCGCTGGAGAACCCTTTCCACCAGGTCTGCGCGCAGTCGAAGGTAAGGGTAAGCGAATCCGACGCCCGCCAGAGAACGCCGACGGCGGTCGTGGCCGGGTGCTTTACCGGATACTCGAAGTCGCTCTTCCCGGAAGGAGTTCCGTTGACGAACACCTCTTCCTCCCCTTTCAGTTTTACCGTGGCCCCGCTGCGGGCGACCAAGCCGACCGCCCAGGAGCCGTTGACGGCGTAGCGCAGACCTCCGACGGCCTCCACACCGTAGCCGGACGCGTCGGATTTATTGATCTGGGTCGCCCCGGCCAGGGCGCCCATCCCCGCGCCCCAGAGTATCTCCGAATCGGACCCGAGATCGCCGTAAAGGGCGTTCACCCCCACTCCCACCGAGAGACGCTCGCCAAGCCTGCGGGCGTAGGAGATATTCCCCACGGCCGCGAGCACGGAACTCTCGTAGTCGAGCGACTCGGCCACGGGATCGCCCGGAGCCGTATCCTTGAATTTAGAGCCCTGCATCAGCGGCGTATATATGCCGGTCCCGATGGCGCTGTCATCGGTGAGCGGGATGACCGCGCCGAAGGAGCCGAAGACGAAGCCGGACGACGCGTGCGTCTTGTTGAAAGGATTGGTCCCCAGCACGTTAAAAGAGTTCCCGTCCTTGGAATACATCCTGCCGCCGCGGACCTCGACGCCCAGGTGCCGCTCCCCGGCCGCGGCCAGGCCCGCCGGGTTCCAGTATATGGCTGTCCAGTCCGTCGCGTCGGCCGTGACCGCGCCACCGCGCGCCACAGCCCGGGCGCCGACCCCGTCGAACTCGTAGCCCGAGCCATACACCGCCGCCGGGGCGAAAGCCAGCCCGGCCGCCAGGATAACGCACAAGTAAGTTTTCATTGTTTCTCCGTGAACAGCGGCAGAGCGACCGAGAACTCGGCCCCGCCCTGCCTGAGATTGGCGGCGGAAATGGACCCGCCGTTCTTCTTCACCAGCTCGCCGACTATCAGCAGGCCCACCCCGGTGCCGTCTTTCTTGGTGGTGAACCTGTCCAGGAACATCCTCTCGCGCTCGTAACCCGGTATGCCGGGACCGGAATCGGTCACCGTCACTGCCACTATTCCGCCGGGCCGGGCCGCCGCCCGCACGCGCACCTCGCGATGGCGCAGCCCGGCGGAGGCTTCGAAACCGTTCTTTATCAGGTTGAAGAATACCTGGCGCAGTTCCTTGAGCGAACCGTGCACGGACAGGCCGGCCATGGACTCCTTGTCGAAGAGGAACCTGCCGCCGGCGGAAGAAGGATGGAACTTTACCAGCGCGGCCAGCTCCGAGAAGAAATCCCCCAGCTGTATTTTGGAGCCGCGGTCCTCCTGGGCTCGGCCGTAGCCGCTTATCCCCTTGACCAGCGCCGCCATGTGCAGTAGCGAGGTACGCGCGGTCTCCAGTCCCTCCCGGTCCGCCTCCCCGACGCTACCGGCGTCCATTAGCATCAGGTCCAGGCTGCCCAGGGCGCTGGCTATCGGTGAGTTGAGGTCATGGGCCACGCGGTGGGCCAGCACGCCTATCTGCGAGCAGGAATCCAGGTCGGCCAGTTGCTTGAGCAGCCCCTCCTTGGCGTGGAACTCGCGTTCAACGTCGCGGCGGAGCTTGGCCAGGATTATGCGGGTAAGCGTGGCGCAGATCACTATGAAAGCAGTGTACGAGGCCAGTATCCAAAAAGTGGTCAGCGGGCTGGCGTATATCCTGGCGGCCAGGTCGCTCGAGACCGGGATAAGACCGCCGGCTTCGGCCAGCGTGACGCCGAAATAAGAAACGATGGCGCAGCCCATCGAGAGGCGGCCGCCGCCGCCGTAGACGAGCTCGGAGACCAGGAAGACCAGGTAGAATACCGCGAAAGGCGAGGTTATGCCGCCGCTCCAGTGCACGATAGGGGCCAGGCCTATCACGCCGGCGCAGGTGGAGAGAGATATGAAGTGCCGCAGAACGTGCGGGGATACCCGCTCCACCGTCATGGCTATGGCCGCGTAACCCAGCGAATAAGCGGCCAGCACCCAGAGCAGGCGCTTGTCGAAAGGGAAATCGGGAATGGCCAGGCAGAAAACGACTATCGCCAGGTTGAGGCCCGAGGAGAACCAGGCCTGCGTGCGTATCAAGCCGGCCGACGAGGAATGCGTCCTTTCCGGCAATGTCAGGTCAAGCGCGTCCACCCTCGAACTCCTTTTCCCAGCAGCGGATGAAAGTGGGAACAATAAGCATAAGCAGCGAATATCCCGCCATTATCTCCCAGGGCATACCGAAGAACGGTATCAACCCCCAGTCCCACTGCAGCAGATCCTGGCGGTAAGACCAGACCCCGAGCTTCGCCCCTATCGTCTCCATGGGCAGCGCGACCAGCGCCGCAGCGGCCACGTCGAAAAGAAATATACGTTTATCCCCCGGAATGATTCTATCTTTTTTCAGCAGTTTCATATAGCCTTTCTCGGCTATATAGACTATCAGCGTCAGCATGACCATCCAGCCGGTCACTACCGCCACCGGCGCGTCCTTGTAGAAAGTCACGCGAAAATTATAGTCCCATAACGGCGCGGTGGCCATCTCCCACATGACGCCGACTATGGCCGCGGCGATCATCTCCCCCGTCACGTCGCGGCGCGCGTAACGCCTGAAAAGCCACCACACGACGGGGACCTGCAGGAAACCCCATATCTCCAGCAGCAGCAGCTTCACGCCCGTTCCCCCTCGAAAACGCCCTCCCAGAGGCGGACGAAACTGGGGCCTATGAGCATCAGCAGGCAGTAGCCGAACAGCGCCTCCCACGGCATATGGAAGAACGGCACGCTGCCCCAGTCCCAGGCCAGCAGGTCGTAGCGGTAGTCCCATACGCCGAGCTTGAGCGAAAGCGTCTCGACGGGGAAAGCTATCAGCGCGGCGGCGGCTACGTCGAAGAGAAAGATCCGCTTGTCGCGGATATCGACGCGGTCCTTCTTAAGGAAGAACCGGTACAGCGCGCCCGAGAAATGCACCACCAGCGTGAACATAACGCCCCAGCCCAGCACCACGGCCAGCGGCGTGTCCTTGTAGATATTGAGTTGGAAATGATAATCCCAGAGCGGCTGGGTGGCGAATTCGTTGAAGACGCCGATGATGGTGCCGGCTATCATCTCGCCGGTGACATTGCGCCGCGCGTAACGGCGGAAAAGCCACCAGACCAGCGGTATCTGGACGAAGAACCAGATCTCCAGCAGCAGAAGTTTCATCTGGGAGTCTCCTTTTTGCGGCCGTCCAGCCAGTTCTTGAGCGCGTGCATCAGCACCACCACGAACAGAGGCGGGAACCAGTAATAGAGCAGCGGCTCCTCGATAGGGATGCCGAATATCGTCGGACCGACTATCCTGTCGGGGTTCCAGACCCAGTGCCCGCGGCTGACGGAGAAGAACTCGGCCGCGAACATGAGCGCCTCGAAGGTCAGTATCATGGCGGCCGCGGCCGCCCAGTTCACGGAATGCCTGGCCGCTTTATAGAGCGGTATGATTATCAGGAAGAAAGGCGCCGCGAGTATGACGGTAAGCGGGACCCTCCTGGTCGTGGTGAACCTGGGGCCTTCGGGGCCGGAGAGATGGCTCTTGTCCTCAGGCATCCCGCCTCCCGAACAGCCGGCGGTAGCCGAGGTAGAGCGAAAGACAGAAAGGCGTGGCGCCGAACCAGAAAACATATTCCTCGACGGGCGCGCCCAGCACCCACCAGCCTATCAGCGGGTCCACGGCCTCGGAGAAGCCCCACACCTCGAAATAAAGGAAAAGCTGCTCCATTATGACCGATACTACGGCCATTATGAACACGGTCAGCCAGAACGGCCTGCGGTAGGCCGGGGCGACGCGCGGAAAAAGCAGGATAAGGAACAGCAGCGACGGGACCCAGAACAGGGCCGTGTAGGTCATGAAGTATACCGGAATAACCCCCTCCCGATGTTAGAACAGTTTTCTGGTAAGTACGGCCAATCTTCTCGCGAAAGCGGTGCGCAGTATCTTTTCGGGCTCGCCCAGCGCGGCGTCGAGCCGCGGGTCGTAAGCCACGCCCTTCGGGGACATGTTCTCCACCAGGCCGGCGACCGGCACCTTCATCGCCTTGTACACCGCCAGCGAACGGCGCAGCACGTCGCGCGCCACCGGCGACGGCGTGGTGACGGCCAGTATCCGCGCCTTCGGGAAGAACTTCAAAGCGTCCAGCGCGGCGTCGCCTATGCCGGGCGGCATATCTATGACCAGGTGGTCGAGTTCCCCCCACAGCGTCACGGCCAGCATCTCGATTATCGCGTCGGTGACATTGGCGCCGCGCAGCGGCACGCCCTGCCCCTTCGAAAAGAAAGATATAGACATGAACTTCACGCCGTGGACGAAAGGCGGGATCAGGCCCATGTCCTCGCGCGGGAAGGCCTTGCCGGAGCCGAGTATAAAATGGCATGAGGCGCCGGTCAGGTCCAGGTCCAGCAGCCCGGTCTTATAGCCTTTTTCGTTAAGCAGCAGCGCCAGGGCGGAAGCGGTCACGCTCTTGCCTATGCCGCCTTTCCAGCCGGTGACGGCGGTTATCTTTTTTATCTTTTTCAAACGGTCGGCTATTATGGAGGGGCGGGGATCCAGCGCGATCATTTCGAACCCTTGATATGCCTGATGTGTACGCCGCGGCCGGCGGTTATCTCGAAATCGGGACTCTTGCACGACGGGCACTTGATGAAGGAGTGGGCCATCTCGGGAACGAAATGTATGAACTCGGCCTCGTCGCTCTCCTTGCGGAAGCGCTTGAGGTCGAACCCGGCGGAGCAGGCCCGGCAGCGGAAGGCGGCCGGCTCGTTTATTATCCTGAACCTGGCGGCGGCCATGAGCGGGCGCTTTTTAGCCAGCTCTTTCATCGCGAAAGGGAATATCTCCCTGTCTATCGCCTGCAGCTCGCCGAAAACGACGGCGACCTCGCTGACGCGCTTCATTTTCTGTTCCGCGGCGTGCTCGGCCGCGGCTTTTATGACCGATTCGGCCAGTGCCCATTCGTGCATGTTTTCATTATACAAAAGGGCGGAGAAGTTTTATCCCCTCCGCCCTTCCGCCCGAACGGCGTCCGCGTACTATTTGAACAGCTTGCGGAACGTCGCTATCTCCATCGGGTGAAGTTCCGCGTCGCCCTCGGCCCGGCGCGGCAGGCTTATATTCCCGCCGCCCTGCATGAGGCTCAGCGCCGCGTACTGCGCCTCGTTGGGATTGCAGAGCAGCCGGACCACGGCCATCCCCTCCGGGTCCGCGGCGCGCGCCACGTCTAGCACCAGCACGTTCTGCAGTATGGTCGCCGTCACTTTCTCTTTTCGCTCGTCCGCCATCAGCGCGTCGAACGTGACCATCATGTCCACGCGGTCGCCGGGCTTGAGGAACATCGCCTGTGAACCGCGCACAGGCAGCGAGGCCGCTCTGTATCCGGGGAACAGCCGGGGCTCGGGCTCGTATTCGGCGTAGGCGCGGGCCGAGGCCGGGGGCGCGGGCAGCAGCAGTTTACGGAAGACGTCCCGGACATGCTGCAGCGTCCGGACGCGGGCCTCGAAGGCCGCCTTCCCGTCGCCGGCGTACATGGCGGCGACCAGGAGCTCAAGTTGCTGAGACGCGGCGT
>JAVVFK010000160.1:0-5823 GCA_032251015.1 Elusimicrobiales bacterium | reverse complement strand
GGCCACCAGGGACATGGCGCTGCGCGGGGCCCCGCTTATCGGCTGCGCCGCCGCTTTCGGCTTCGCGCTGGAGATGCGCCGCCTGCGCCCGGGGACCCCGGCCGCGCTGCGCGCCGCCGCCCGCCGAACCGCGGACCTCCTCAAGGCGGCACGGCCCACGGCCGTCGCCCTTTTTTACGCGGTCGACAGGATGCTGGCCAGGGCGCTCAAATTCACCGACGCCGTTCCCGGGCCCTTCGGGCCGCGCGAAAAAAAGCGCCTGGTCTCTCTCCTTGAAAAGGAAGCCCGCCTTATAACCGCGGAGGACGAGAAGGCCTGCCTCGATATCGGCCGGCACGGGGCCCGCCTCCTGCCGAAGAACTGCGTGATAATGACCCATTGCAACGCCGGGGCGCTGGCCACCATGGGCATAGGCACCGCCGTCGGCGTGATAACCGAGGGACTGCGGGCCGGCAAGGTGAAGCGCGCCTACGCCTGCGAGACCCGTCCCTACCTGCAGGGCGCCAGGCTGACCATCTGGGAACTGATGAGGGAGAAGGTCCCTTCCGAGCTCATCACCGACAACATGGCGGCCCATATAATAAAGACCTGCGGCGTCAACGCGATCGTGGTGGGAGCCGACCGCATAGCGGCCAACGGCGACACGGCCAACAAGGTGGGGACCTACGGCCTGGCGATCATCGCCAGGCATCACGGCATACCTTTCTACGTGGCCGCGCCGACCCCTACCATCGACATGAAAGCCCGGACCGGGGACGACATAGAGATCGAGGAACGCTCCTGCGGCGAAGTGGTACTGGTGAAAGGCCGCCGGATAGCCCCCAGGAAAGTCCGGGCGCGCCACCCCGCCTTCGACGTGACGCCGGCCCGCCTCATAACGGCCCTCGTCACCGAGAGGGGGGCGATAAGCCCCGTAAGCGCCCGCGCCATCCGCGCCCGCCTGGCCTGAGCCGCCCTCCATCTTTCCGCCTCTCTTCTGTAATCTTCCCGTAACACGCCTCTTGTATCATTTCACTGTATGAATCCGCGCTATTACGCATTTATCAAGAAGGCCATACGGGGACCCCTGCCGGCGCGCGAGCTGTCGCAGGCCCCCGGCTTCAGCCGTCACACGCTGGTCTGCCCCGAATCCGCCCTCGGAAACTGGCGCGAAGCCTGCGTCGAAAAAGACTTCCAGCTCTTCCTGGACGGTCCCGCCGCGGACCGCGCCGACAGGCCCAGGCCCCCGGCCACGCACAAGGAGGGCGACGAAAAAGCGACCCGCTCGCTGCTGGAGAAATCCATCTCGGCCAACGCCCGCCTGGAGGAGGAAGTCCGCAAACTGCGCCGCGAGTACACGGAGCAGAAGCGTTCCTTCGAGGACCGGCTCAAGCGCAAGGACGGCGAGATACACGAACTCACCGAGAAGCTCAAGCGCAATATCGCCCACGCCAGGAACGAGCACCCGTCCTGGGAAACCCTTTACAAGACACTCAAGAAGCGCGCCGACGAGAAGATCTCGGAGGCCTCGCAGGCCCTGGCCGAACGCAGCGAGGAGATCCTGCGCCTGCGCGCGAAACTGCAGAGCCAGGACGAGAAGAATTCCCGGAGCGCCGCCCTCGCCGCGGAAGAGGCCGCCGACAGGGAAGAGCGCCTGGCCAGGGAGGTCAGGGAGCTCAAGTCCCACCTGGAGGACAAGGACATGTCCGTCCGCACCCTGCAGGACAATATCGCCTCGCTGGCCGGCAAGAGCGAGGAACTCCAGCGCATCATATTCGAGGAGCGCGCCGACTACGAGCAGAAGGTCTCGGGTTTCTGCGACGAGATAGGCCGGCTGCGCACCGACGTCAGGTTCAAGGAGCAGGAGCTCAACCAGATACGGACCGACCTGTTCGAGGCGCTCGGCAAGATGAAGGAAATGGAGTCCCTCGACGTCATCCGTTCCCGGGAACAGGAAGAGCTCTACGGGGCGATACGCACCCGCATAAAGCTGCTCAGCGGCTATTTCGAGAACCTGGAAACCCGCGTCCGCTACGCCTTCCGCAAGGCCTGAGCGCGCGCTTACAAAAGGAAGCGGCGTCCCGGAGTACCGGGCGCCGCTTCCTTTTTCCGGTCCGGGGGCTTAATTTGTATAATTCCCGCTGGAACTGCGATAAAAAACCGGAGAACAGATAATGACATTTTCATTCAAACAGCTCATCACGGCCGGCGGACCGGTCCTGCTGGTGCTCACGGCCCTTTCCATATATTCCATAGCCCTCATATGGGAGCGCTGGACCGCTTATAAACGGGCCTTCGGCGGGCTGGGCGAACTGATGCAGAAACTGCGGGCCCTGCTGAAGGCCGACGACCTGGCGCAGATAGCGGACCTCTGCGGCCGGAGCAAGCATCCCGCCGCCGAGATAGTCCACAAGGCCGCGACCGCCTCCGGCAGCCGGGCGGAGAAGCGCGAGCTGGTGGAGAGGGCCATGGAATGGCACACGGCCCGCCTCAACAAGAGCCTGGCCGCCATAGCGACCATAGGCAGCGTGGCCCCGTTCATCGGTCTCTTCGGGACCGTCATAGGTGTGATACGCGCCTTCAAGGACCTCTCTCTCTACGCCGGCGCCGGCCCGTCCGTCGTCGCCATGGGCATAGCCGAGGCCCTGGTCAACACCGCCGCCGGCCTCTTCGTGGCCGTGCCGGCCATAGTCGCCTACAACTACTTCACGCACAGGGCGTCCCTCTTCGCCAGCGAGATCAACTGGGTCGCGGAACAGGTCATAGAGAAGGCGGACGAGGGCGGCCTCGCCGGCGCGCGCTGAGACCGGTATGTCCCTGAAAGTCCACCAGAAGAACCGCCTCATTGCGGAGATGAACATGATACCGCTCATCGACGTGGCGCTCATCCTGCTCATCATCTTCATGGTCATGACCCCTTTCCTGGTGCAGTCGCAGCTGCAGGTCAGCCTGCCCAAGTCCTCTTCGCCGGCCGCGCCCACGGAAGAGAACGCCATAACCGTGCAGATCACGGAATCCGGCGCGGTCATAGTGGAAGGAAAGCGGATCACCATGTCCAGGCTCGAGAGGGAACTGATACTGCGCCTGGGCAAGTCCCGCAAGAAGGCCGTGCTGGTGCAGGCCGACAAGGAAGTGAAGATAGAAAAAGTGGTCGAGGCCCTGGACATAGCCAAGAAGCTCGGCGCCGGCAAGGTCGGCATAGGCGTCATGCACGGGGCCAGGTAACTCCCGTCCCGGGAGCGGACATATGCGCCATTACCTGCTCTACTCCTCCTACGCGCACGCCGCGCTGCTGCTGGGCCTCTTCCTCCTGGCCAGGAACGCCGCCGTCACAAAAACACCGCAGTCCTATTTCATAGATTTCATAGGCCCTTCGGCCAAGGCCGTCACTGTGCAGGAGGCGACGGGCAAAACCGCGGCGCCGGCCGCGCCCGCGGAGAAGGTCCCCGCGCCGAAGCCCGCGGAAAAGGCCCCGCCGGCCAAGGCGGCGCCCAAGGAAGGACCGGCTCCCAAAGAACTGCCCACCGAACTGACGGCGGGAGGTCCGTCCAAACCGCTGCCCAGGCCCAGCATTCTTTCCGAAGGCGGAACCAGCCTGTTCGATAAGCCGGACCCGCAGCCCGCGGCGGCGGGAGGAGGGGAGAGCGGCCTCAGCGCCGACTTTTCCAATTTCCCCTATCCCTGGTACATAACGCAGGTAAGGGAATCGCTCTGGAACGCCTGGACGCAGAGAATGCCGACCGCCGGGGCGCTGCGCTGCACCGTCAGTTTCGACATCTCGCGCGACGGCTCGGCCAGGAGCGTCGCGGTCAGCAAGTCCTCCGGCAACCGCCTCTTCGATCACGCCGCCAGGAGCGCCGCCGAGGCCGCGGGACCTTTCCCCAGGCTGCCCGACGACTTTTTCGAGGACAAGCTCACCGTACACGTGGAATTCAAATCGACCGACTGAGGAAAAGAATGCCGCTCACATCCAACCTGATCATAACTTTCCTGGCGCACGCGGCTCTGCTGGTCTTCTTCCCCTACGGGGGAAAGATGGCCTTCCCGTTCGCCGCGATCTCCTTCATACTCTGGACCGGATTCTTCATCTTCATCCGGCAGGCGACCATCAACTTCAAACGCTCCAACGCGGTTTTCGTGGAACTGACCGCCCTGCTGATGATGGCGCTGGCGGGGCTCGGCCTGATGCCGCAGAAGGACGGGGTGGCGCCCTTCTATAAACTGATACGCGGCGATTATCCCGACGGGCGCCAGGTCTACGCCGGCCTCGCCCGTTTCGGCATAAAGGTCCCTTCGCTGCTGCCGCCGGAGAAGGAAAAGGTCGAGGAGGAAATACGGTTCTGATATTCAAACTGATCCTGGCCGCGCTGCTGCACCTGGCCTTTTTCCTATCCTACCCGGAGACCGGCCCGTACGGGCTTTACTATATCGCCGGGTCCACGCTGCTCTGGTCGGGATTCGTGATGTTCATGAACCTCAATCTCAAGCTCGTGAAGTTCTTCAGCGGGGCGCTCAGCCTGGTCCTAAACACGGCGGTCTTCGCCGCCATGGGCGTCGCCGTGGCCTTCACCATGCCGCAGCACGACCGCGTCCCCGTGT
This sequence comes from Elusimicrobiales bacterium, assembly GCA_032251015.1. Taxonomy (GTDB): domain Bacteria; phylum Elusimicrobiota; class Elusimicrobia; order Elusimicrobiales; family UBA9959; genus UBA2231. The sequence goes on along the minus strand of JAVVFK010000160.1, from coordinate 1,245 downwards.
ACGAGAAGATACAGCAGGGGGAATACCCGGACCGCGGCGACCTGGAGACCGGGCTGATAAAACTCGGCCTTAAAAAACCGACCATCCGCTACCAGGCCGGGCAGCTCAGGCGGGAACTGGAGCGCGAGACGCGCAAAGCCCTGAATAAATTAAAGGCGGACCAATAACATGGATAATGACGAGCTCGTAGCGGTCACGGGGGGAACGGGATTCATCGGCAGGGCGCTGTCCAAACGCCTGCTGGCCGAGGGCTTCCGGGTCAGGGTGCTCAGCCGCGGCGTGCCGTCCGACCCGCTGCCCGGCGCCGAATATTTCCAGGTCGATTTCGCCGACTCCGCCTCGCTGATCAGGGCCCTCGAAGGGGCCGACCGGGTGGTGCACATGGCGGCCGCCCTTTTCTGCCGCTCCCGGGCGGAATTCGAACGCGCCAATATCGTGGGGACCGCCAACGTGATCACGGCCGTCAACTCCCTCGCCGCCAGGCCCAGGCGCTTAGTCTATATTTCCAGCCTCGCGGCGGCCGGGCCTTCCCCGGACCCGGAGAAACCCAGGTCCGGAGGCGAGCCGGAACGGCCCGTCTCCCTCTACGGGCTCACCAAACTGGGCGGAGAGAAAGCCCTGTCCGCGCTCGACCCGGCGGTGGAACGGGTCATGCTGCGCCCGCCGATAGTCTACGGCAAAAAAGATTCCGGCCTCTCCACGATAGCCAGGTTCGTGAAGAAGGGGATAATGGTGAACGCCGGTTCGCGCAACAACCTCTTCAGCTTCGTCTATCTCGACGACCTAGTGGAGGCGGTATTCACGGCGCTGCGCCACCCCGCGGTGACCGGCAAGGCCTATTTCATCTGCGAGAACTCCGTCTACAGCTGGCGGACTTTCATAACCCTGCTGGCCGAGGGAATGAAGGTGAAGATGCCGCTGATGATAGACGCCCCTGCCCCGGTCCTGATAGCCGTCGGCTGGCTTTCCGAAATAGCCACCCGGCTCGCCGGCAAGCCGCCGCTGTTCAACCGCGACAAGGCCAGGGAGGGGTCCGTCGGCAACTGGACCTGCCTCTCGACGGCGTGGGAGAAGGATACCGGCTGGAAAGGCTGGACCCCGCTGAAGGAAGGCATCCGGCTCACTTTCGGCGGGTGAGCCGGATGTTATATAATTTGAAGACTGGAGAGGTGGCCGAGCGGCTGAAGGCACCGGTTTGCTAAACCGGCATAGGGGTTAAGGCCCTTATCGCGGGTTCGAATCCCG
>JAVVFK010000015.1:0-21490 GCA_032251015.1 Elusimicrobiales bacterium | reverse complement strand
GCGGCTTCCTGGGGTCTTTATCGTTCTTGTCGTCCATAGGAATTAGGCTGAGCTCGTTTCTGTTCCTCTATATTCTACTTTCAGCCAGTTTCCTTTTAGTTAAATAATTGTTAATTCCCTATTATAGGGGGGGCCTACCGCCCGACCTGCTGCTTGAAAGAGGCCAGCCATTCCGAGGCGGCCGGGTCCCCGCTCAGCGAGGCGTACTTCTCGTAGGCGGCCACCGCCTCGTCCACGCGGCCCAGCGCGTAGTAGGCCGCGCCCAGGTACTGCTGGACCTCGGCCGAGCCGGGCGCCTGTGAGGCCGCGTATTCCAGGTACTGCAGCGATTCCTCGGCCCGGCCCTGGTTGTAAAGGTCGGCGCCGGCCGTTATGTACTGCTGCGCCTCCGGCGATACCGGCGCGGCGGCGCCGGGCACCGCCCCCCCCGGGCTGCCCGCGGAGAGGCTGTCGAACTTGCGCTTGCGGTCGGAGGCGGAGGTCATGTCCACGCTGTCGACGATATAGACCTCCTGCGACTGCTGGTTGCGGGCCGTTATCTTGCCCTCGGCCTCGAGCGTCTTGACCGCGTCGATCACCTTGCCTTGCGCCTCGTCTATCTGCACGGGGGACAGCTCTCCGGAGTAGTCGATGATCTCCTTGATCGCGCTGACGGCGCCCTGCGACATGTTGGCGAAGAACTTCTCGACTATCTGGGGTTCGGCCTTGGCCACGGCCCGCGCGATGACCTCGTTGGACAGGGTGCGGATGATGGTCTGCAGGTCGCGGTCCGAGTAGGCCGCGATATCTTCGAAGGTCATGATGACGCGCTTGACCTTCTCGTAGATATCGGGCTTCTGCGTCTTGAGGTACTCTATTATGTTCTTGCGCGTGGCCGGGTCGGCGTCCTCGAGCATCCTGGAGAGGCGCTCTATGCCGCCCATGACGAAATCGATGTTCTCCCTGACGTCCTTGTCTATGGCCTCTATCTGCTCGCGCGTGGCCTGGCGCACGGTCAGGGCCTCCATCGCCACCTTGGACTGCACCTCTATGGGCAGCATCGACAGGGCCTGGCGGGAAAGGTCGGGCTTCATGTAGCTCAGAACCGTGGCTATAACCCAGGGCTCCTCCTTGCGCATAAGGAAGAGGTAGATGAGGCGCTTGAGGTTCTCCTCGGTGATGTAGGTGAACGGTTCGAATTTCTTCATAAGTTCGTCCTCGTCTTCCTTCTTCTCCTCCTCTTTCTGGAGGAAATTCATGTCGATGTTCTGGTGGCCCTCGGTCTCCTGGATCCCCTCGTCCTCGCCGCCAGCGCCTCCCTCCTCGCGCTTATCCTCTATGTTGACCTCGGCGCCGGGCTTGGCCATAAGGGCCTTTATATACTTGCGGAAAAAGCCCCAGAGCGGGCCGAAAAGGAACAGCAGCAGGAGCAGGAACAGCAGCGCGTAGAGCAGCGGCAGGTAAACCGACGGCCTCTTGAGGTCGTCGAGGTAATTATAGCTTTTGAACCGGGTGGGTTTGAAAACCACGGTCGGGGCGTCCTGTCCCTTTATCTTGTAGGGCAGCAGGAAATCCTCCACCCTCTCGCGGGCCAGCGCCACCGGCTCCGGGGCCAGCGATTCGTCGTGTATGACCGTAACCTGGAAGCGGTTGATCTCCGTCTCGGCGCCGTAGCGGGTCTCCTGTACACCCCGCGACTGCTGCGCCTGCTGCCCGGTGGAAGCGGCCGGCGGGCCGGACCTTCCGCCCATGATCGACTTGGGCTTGGGGATGCCCGGCAGCAGGAACTCGGACTCCTGCTGTCCCGCCTCCTGCCCCCCCTTCTCCTTGTACTTCTGCATCACGCCCACGCCTTCCCGGCTCTGGTCGGACTTGCGGGCGATTATCTCCAGCTCCACGTCCGCGAAGACGAAGGATTTCCCCTCCCCGAGGATCGGGTCGAGTATCTCCTTCTTGATCTTGCTCTCGGTCTCACGGCGCAGCGCGTCCTGCTTCTCTATGACCGAGAGGCCGGTGCCGGCGTCGGCCGCGTCCTTCTTCTCCTGGCCGCGCGAGGGCAGGGCGAAGCAGGCCAGCAGGGCCGCCGAAAGGGAGATGGCGCGATGTATCCTCATATATATGCGTATTTATCTTATCTTTCGCGTATTACGGGGTTGTTTCATAAATATTCACAGAGTGTTCCATAAGAGGGGGGGGGTCAGGTCTTTACTTTTGACGTCAAAGGTAAAGACCTGACCCCCGCGCCCCGGCCCCGTCGTCACAGCTGGCTCATGAACTGGCCCACTATCTTGTTGTTCGGGTTGATCTCCAGGACCTTCTCCCATATTATCCGGGCCTTGTCCTTCTGGTCCATCAGGAAGAAGGCGCTGCCCATGATCTCGAGCGCGGTTTCGTTGTTGGGCTCAAGTTCCAGGATGTCCTGCGCGCGCTTCATCGCCAGGTCGTACTTGCCCTCGTAGATGGCCTGGCGCGCGTCATAGGTGCGCTGGTCGATGTAGGTGAAGATCTCCGGGCCCTCGGGCTTGCGGGTCAGCTCGCTGACGCCGGCTTCCTTCTCCACCATGTTCAGCAGCGAGAGGAGGCGGTCATTGCGGGGCTCCTTGTTGAAGGCGTGGCGCAGAATATTGACCGAGTTGCGCAGGTCCTTGCCGTCCACGTAGGCTATTACGCCGCGGCGGGTCAGCGTGGGCACCTCGTCGCCGCCGGTGGCGTCGGGCACGAAGTCTATGGCCGACTGCAGACGGGTCAGCATGCGGCGGATCTCGGGGTTGCCGGGGTCGGCGTCCATGGCGGCGCGCAGCTTCTCCTGGGCGCGGGTGAAGTAGCCGGCCTTGAAGTACTGCAGGGCCTGGTTGATGATCCTGCGTACCTCGCGGGTGTGCTTGGCCCTGTTGCTCTGGCCCATCTTCATGGAGATGGAGAAGCGGGTGGTGGTGCCCAGCGCGTGCACGCCCTGCGCGACGTCGAAGCCGAAGTTCTTGTACTTGAGGCCGATGCCGAAGTCGGCCTCCTGGATGGCGGGGGAGCCCATGACGCCGAAGCGCAGGCCGGCCCAGTACATCAGCCAGTACTCGCCGCCGAAGCGCCAGTTCATGTCCGCTTCCTGGGGCTTGGTGAAGTCCAGGCCGAAGACCAGGCTGCCCTTGAACAGGCTCAGCGCCTGGCCGACCTTGAAGGTCAGAGGCAGCTTGTCGTCGGTGTCGCCGGAGGCCATCGAGAAGACGTTCTGGACGCCGACGGAGAGGCGGTACATCTTGGAGAACTTGTGCAGCATCGTCACGTCGATGGCGTTGAAGCTGTCGGTGGAATCGTCCAGCGCGCGGGAGATGTTCTTGGCCATGAAGCCGAAGGCCAGGCTCTCGGAGACGTCGCGGCCCCAGGAGAAGGCCAGCGCGCGTTCCATGCTGTCGAAGGTGCCCAGGGTCTGGATATCGATGACTTCCTGGGTGTTGGGGTTGACCGTGATGCCGATCTTCTCGAAGCCCGTGGACTGCAGCTGGGTCATGCTGATGGCCCAGGTGCCCTTAGAGGTGGTGGGGTGCGCGTAGGTGAAGAAGTTGAGGGTGGTGTCCTCGAACAGGGTCGCCTGCATCGCGGAGAATTCCTTACGCTCCAGTAGGGTCAGGGCCGCGGGGTTCCAGTAGGAGGCGCTGGCGTCGTCGGCAACCGCGAAGAAGGCTCCGCCCATGCCCAGGGCCCGGGCGCCGGCGCCGTAGCTCATGAAGGCGCCGGGACGGCCTCCGCTCTGGGCGAAGGAAACGGCGGCGAGAACGGCAATAAAAAGCCCCGCAAAAGCGCACGACCGCGTGAAGCGGCTCATATACGCCCGACCATGCGGGGCGAAAGCATTAGTGATAATGCGTTCCATTTCGTTTTCGGCAGCCTGACCCCCGCCGATAAGGCGGGTCTTAGCTTTGCGCCCCCGTCTTTCGACGGGTTTGCTATTATCGTAACACTAGGGCATTACAAAACTGTTGCCCTTTTTTGCTCTTAATATTATAGCAGAGAAAGGTGGTTTGTCAAGGGCTAAGGGCTTGACAAGTCAATCCCTTAGCATACCCCCACGGGACATCCGCCCCCCTTGGGAGCCGGCCAGAAAATCCATAAAAAACAAAGTCTTTACAATCCGGGCGCCTTAATGTATGACGCCGACCTTGCGCAGGATCGTCTTGCTGCCCTGGGGGCTGGAAGCCTTTATGCGGACGATATAGCCGCCCTTGGAGACTATACCGCCCAGGCCGTTCTTGCCGTCCCAGGGGTGGAAATTGGGCCCCTGCTGCGCGCCGGGCTGCCCGCTCGCGATATTCCACTCGCGAACTACGTAGCCCAACAGATCGTATATGGTTATACTCACCTCGGCGTCGGAGTTTAGGGTGTAGGTGATCATCGTCCTGCCCTCTACGCCGCCTTTGCGCAGGTCCACCGGGTTGGGGTAATTGGACACGTTCGAGAGGACTTCCTCTCCCACAGTGGTGCCGGCCGGCGCGGAGGTCTGCGACCAGGGCGAATAGTTGCCGGCATTGTCCCAGGCGCGGACGCGGTAGGTGTAGTACTGCCCGCTGGGGCGCGGCGTTTCGCCGGGGCTCTGGAGCGGGTCTCCGACCCAGTAGCTGATGAAGTCCGCCTCGATATAGGGGATGGTAGCCAGCGTATGCCAGACAGGGTTGGTCCCGGCGCGCTCCTGCAGCTCGTAGGAGACTATACCGGACTCGAGGTCGTCCCTGTCGTCGCTGCGCGCCCATTTGACCAGGTACTTGAAGTTGGCGCCGGACTCCAGTTCCGGGGCGGGGTCGGCCGGCCGCGGGGGCGCGACGGTATCCGGCCGCATGACGACCAGCGAAGCGCCGTCGGCCTCGGGGATATATTGCCCGCCGGAGGTAACGCCGCGGACAGAGACCACGTAGGCCCCCAGGCCGCCCAGGCCGCCCGAGACCGGCTCGTTGGGGCTGTGGGAGATCTTGCGCGCGCCCATAACGGCGCGCTGGACTATCGTGAAAGTAGTGTAGGGCTCCGCGCCGTCCGAGGTCACTTCCATTATCTCGTTGCCGACGAAGATGAAGTAGGTCTTGCCGGTGAGGCTCTTGTCGAACTTCTTGTTGACGCGGAAACTGGTCGTATTATCGTCGACCTTATCCAGCAGGCGGCCGACCGCGTAGGTTATCATCGACGGCACGGAGATCTTGCCCGAAAGATTGTCCCCCACCGTGGCCCATCGCTTCGAATGGCTCGTGGGGTTATCGTAATTCGTGCTGACCGCCAGTTCGTAAGTGGAGACCGGCGCCGAGGCGGGCGGCCACTTGGCGTACACCGAGGTGAGCGCGGACTGCCACGCCGAGGGCACGGCGCCCTCCGAAGGTATGGGCCCTATGCCGCCGAGCGAATAGACGGGCTTGCCGTCAACCATCTCTATGGAATCGGCCTCGCCGTCGCCGTTGAAATCGTAGTCGAGGAAGCCTTCCGGGTCGTTATCCAGGTTATAGGACGGCGTCATCGAGCCTATCAGGCTGACGTCCGCGCATTTGCCGGCTCCCGCGAAGTCGAAGTTGTCGGGCACGCCGTCGCCGTTGAGGTCTATGAGCGGCTCGTTGGCGGCGCAGCCTGATTCCGTGTAGCCGTATATCCAGCGGCTGGGATCGGCCTGCGGCCTGCCGTTGGGCCCCGGCACCACGTTGCCGCTGGAATCCAGTATGGCGTAGGCGGGGTAGCCGTTGTCGGAGATGAATATCTTGCCGAATTCGGCTATCGACCTTATCACGCCTGGCACGACCAGGACTTCGCCCGAAACCATAGGGAAGACGTCGTAGACGCTCTGCCCCGCAGCCAGCGCCAGGCCGTTGGGGCCCCTGAGGTCGAAGAAGTAGTCCAGGCTCACGCCGGCCGAATGGCCCAGTATATCGGCGCCGGAGCGGTCCACCGACCCTATGGAGCCGGATACGTAAAGGATGACCGGCGAAGTGGAGACCGAGACGTAGGGAAGCTGGCCGTCGAGGATATCCAGGCTCACTCCCCCTTCGAACGGCGCCGACGAGTTGAGGACGGTCGCTATGCGGCGGTCGCGGACGCTGGAGAAGACCCGGTCCCCGTCGTCCTTCCAGACGGAGACCTGGGAGAAGTCCCCGTCGCCCAGGCCGGCGGTAGTGGTGCTGATCGTGCCGGTCTGGTAGAGGTTTATCCGGCCGATGTTGACGTAGTCGGACTCGGTATTGAGCGTCAGCGTCAGCAGGTGGACGTTGCTGGTGTCCTTCTCCGTGGAACGCGGCGCCATATCCGCGGCGCTTATGCGCAGCGTGACCGCGCGTATCGGCACCAGGCTGGAGGTGTAAGGATACTCCGCGGTATAAGTGCCCGTGGGCAGCGTCCGCGAGATGTCCATGTAAATGACCGGGGAAACGTCGTGCGGCGCGTTGACGGTGAACCAGGACCGGTCGCTGATCCGCACACCGACCTTGTTGGCCTTGACGGCCGTTTCGCCTATGTCGTAGACCACGAAGAAGGTCTGCGCCAGCGGGGAGAGCGTCTGGACCTGGGACAGGCTGATCTGGGCCTGGGTATTGAGCGGGTTATCCTGATCGAAGAGGTCCACCTTCACCACGGAACCGCCTGCGGCGTGGTCGATCTTGGGGGTATTGAGCTCGCCCAGTTTGCGGCCACGCTCCGAGATGGTGAAATAGGGCCTGCCCGTAGCCGTACTGAGGCCCACACCCGAATACTTCATCAGCTCGGCGTTGGACAAGAACAGGCTGCCCGACGCGGGGAAGCCCGCCGTGGACTCAACCACCAGTTGGAAAGGCACGGTCATCGTGCTGGCGACCGGCAGGAACATGCGGGTATCCGCCCGGGAGACATTGATATCGTTTATGTCCAGCGTGTCGTTTTGGTTGGAATCCTGATAGATATTGATGAATTTGACGTCCGTGTTCTTGCCGAACGGCGACGACGGGTCGTTGGAGGCGCCGGTGCGCTGCAGCTTCATGGCGGACCAACGCGCGTTGCCGGCCTCCGTGGTCAGGTTGAAGCGAAGCATGGCCGCCCCCACCTGAGCCTGGCCGACGCCTCCCTCGCTGAGCAAGTCGTAGGCGGAGTCGTAGGCGCCCATCACGACGTAGCTCGGGATCTCCCTTACGGTTATCGGCGCGGTGCGTATAGGCGACGTGGTGAAGACGACGGCGTTGGGGATGCCGATAGCGAAGTACTCGGTGCCGCCGATGAACAGGCCCATCGTGCTGCCTATGACGGCGAACTGGGAGACGTCGTAGGAAACGAAGGCGCAGAGCGGCGTGGTGGTGACCACTATCGGCTTCTTGAGCACGATATTGACCTCGCCCTCGGCGTACGACTCGTTGCCGTAACTCATCAGGTTGGGCGGCAGGCCGGTCTCATCGACGGCCGTATCCTGGGAGTCGAAGAGGCAGTTGTCGTTGGAGTCCTGCCAAATCTTTATCAGGTCTATGTCACTGTCGTTGGACGTGCCGGTGCGCTCGAGCCGGATGGACTCGACCCGGGCCGAGGTGAGGTCCGTCTTCATCTTCATCGACAGCAGGCCCACGTTCCTGTCCGCCTGCGTCAGTTCCACCGGCGAGATATCCTCGGGCTCCAGCGTGACCAGGTTTATAGTGGGCATCACGACGTTGACCGGCGACTGGACCGGCGCGGGGAAATAGGCCTCGTGCCCGGAACCCGCGGGGCCGAAAGTGAAGTTGCTCTCGGTCTGCACCTCCAGGCCGAAGACGTCGTTGGGCGGCGTCACAAGCTCGTGCGAGAAATTGGAGGCCCTGTCCACGCTGACCGACACGAAGTAGACCGTGGGCGTGGCGCCCACCACCACGTACTGCTGGCCGCGCAGGGCCGGGTCAACCACGGAGATGGTCGCGCGGCCGACGGGCTCGTTGTCGCCGAGTATCCCCTGTCCCACCACGACGTCGGTCAGGTTGCCGCCCGTGACCGGGTCCCGGTCGAATATACCGTTGCCGTTGTCCTTCCAGACACGTATCACCGAGGCGTCGGCGTCGTAGCCGCTCAGCGGCGCCGGCTGGCGCCGGGCCAGGCGCAGCGACTCCCAGCGTACGCCGTAGCCGTCCGTGGTCATAGTAAGTTTGAGCAGCGGCACGTTAACGTCGCCCTGACTGGTCATGACGCCAAGCGCGGCGCCGGAACTGTGCATGCCGGCGGGGGAACCGAACCGGCCGCGCTCGACCAGGCGGATCGCGGGCACGGTCGCGTGGAGTTCGTTGTAGTAGATTATCTCGTTGCCGACGGACAGGTAGCCGGAAGTCGGCAGGCCGGCCGTGGAAGTGACCAACACGGTGTCCTGCTGCCCGATGGTGGTGATATCCTGGTCCAGCCTTACCGAATCGAGGCTGCCCCCCGAGGGCGAGGCGAAAACGGGCTGGGCCAGAACGGTCACGGTGCTGGGCGCGGATATTATTTCCCTGACCACGGACTCGAAGGGCAGCCTGGATTCCCCGCTCAGCGAGTTGGGCAGCGAGAAAGAGTTCTTCACCGGGTCGTCCACGGTCGGACTGGTATTAGGGAAGGAGTCCGACTTCAGGTAAGCGCCCAGGTAGCGCGGGTTTCCTATCGCGTCGTTGGGCATGGCGGAGCTGGTTATGTCGTATGTCACGAAATAGCGCTGCGAGATGCCCTGCAGCAGGGCGCGGCCTTCGGTATGCAGCGTCACGGGGGAATCGAAGGTGACCCGGGCCACCAGCGGGCCGTAGATGGTATTGCCGAAGGTGCCGCTGCCGATCATGACGTCGCCGCCGCCCAGGTACGAGTTATTATCCAGGTCGTACCAGATCTTCACGCGCTCCACGTCGTTGATGGCGGTGCCGTCGGACAGCGGGGTCCCCGAGGCGTAGACCATGGCCCAGCGCCACTGCGCGTCCGCGACGTCCGTCTCCGCCGTGAATGCGATTATGGGCTGGTCCTGCGCTTTTTGCTGCAGCGTCGGTCCCAGCACGGTGTCCGTCGACTTGATGAGGACCTTGTCGGCGTACTCGCGGATACGGCCCACCAGGGAAACGGACTTACCCGGCGGCGTCACGCCGATATTGACGCCGCTGACGCCCTTGGTGGAAGGCGAGACCGCGAAGTAGTCCGTGCCGCGCATGGACAGGCCGATGTTCGCCATATTATCCACGGTGGCCAGCGGGTCCATGTCGAAGGTGACGAAGTAGTCCTTGGGGGCGACGTAGATGGACTGACCGTCGAGGTTGCCGCCGTCGCCGATGAGCGGCAGCACCGCCTGGCCGGAGATCACGGTACCGCTGGACCAGTCCACCGCGGCGGTACCCTCGGCGCCCCTGGTGACGCCCGTGAAGGCGTTGGTGCCGTTATCGACGCCGGTGTAATAGACCACTTCCTTAAGAGAGGGATCGATCTGGTCGTCGTTGATGATCAGCCTGCCCGGCGCGCGCGGGAAAGGGCTGTCGGTGGAGAAGAAGGACTGGACATCTTTGACGTATATAGTGGTGTCCGCGGCGAGCGCGGGCTGCTCCAGCACATCATAAGGGAAAGTGCGGTTCCTGCCGCCCACCAGCAGTACTTCGGTATCCCTGACCGTGCCGGTGCTCTGAAGCAGGCCGTCGCCGGTGGCGTCGTACCAGATGCTTATCTTGCTGACGTCGTCCACCTTGTTATAGACCGGGGTGTCCCCGTTCTCGCCCGCGGTTATCCAGCGGTCGAGCTTGAGACCCGTCCAGACGACCGCGCCCTCCGTTCCCTCCACCTGCACGGTCAGCCTGGCTATCGCCTTATTCTTGTCGTTCTGCGTGACCGAAGTGGGTTTGGTGAAGTCGTTGGGCTGCGATTTGTTGACGTCGGCCAGCAGCAGCTTGTCCGCCGTGGCCCTGACGGTCACCGTGGAGGAATTTATCGGGCTGAAAGCCGCCACCTCGCCGTCTAGCAGGCTGACGCCGGCGGTCTCCAGACGCGCGCCGTGGGTCTGGTCCGGCACGGCGTCGGGGCTCATCTCGTATACGACAAAATAGGTGCGCGTGGACTGGCTTATCTCGCCGTCTATCCTGGGCTCCAGCAGCGGCAGCGTGAACTGGTCGGGGTCGTCGGGGTTGAAGAGCGGCGGATTAACCGGGTCCGTGATCTCCTTGTCGATGCTGGGCTGGAATTCACCATCGCCCAGGGCGGGGTTCCCGCCCGAGGAATCGAGGAAAAGACGCATGCTCAGCAACGACGATCCCGAACCCGTGCCGGTCTTGATAATGCGGAAAGAGCGTATCGTACCCAGGAAGTTGTCCGTCCAGGCTTTTATGGCGAGCATGCCTGCCCGCGCCACGCCCTGGTCCACCTTATCGTACTGACCCAGCGGCTGCTGCACCCCCCCGATGGTAGGCTGCCACCAGGCCGCTATATCCTGCCCGGCGATGTTTATGGTCGCGGGCTGATTGCGCACCGGGGCGGTGGAGGTCTGCAGCGGGAAGTTATTGTAGGCCACGCCCACGAAAGTGGAGTCCAGGACCACGTAGCTGGGCTGCTCCACCACCAGCGCCAGGCTGCGCGGCGTGGCGGCGACCGTGGAGATCCTGACCGCCAGAAAGAAATTCTTGGGAGAGTTGGAGATCAGTACGGCCGTGGAGACCTTGACGTTCAGGTCGTCGAACCTCCAGGTCCCCAGCCCGGGATCGTAGGTGCCGCTCGAGACGAAGAAATCCACCGGCGTGCCGTCCAGCTCGCTCTCCACGTCGAGCATGCCCAGCTGACCGGCGTAGGGATTGTCGGCGTAGAATCCAACCTCGGTGACGTCGGAATAGGCCAGCGTGCCGGAACTCTTGACCTGCAGGGACTTCAGGTAGGCCGGCGGCGAACCTGCGGGGGTGGTCTGCATCGTCAGGCGTATCATGGGCGTCGGCCCGGGCACGTCGGCGATCTCGCCGTCGCCCTGGTACAGCGCCACCTTGTTTATGCCTATCGAGGTCTTGGCCGAAGGCAGCGGGTCCTGCGGGGCCATGTCGGTCGGCGTTATAATCATGCCGCTGAGCACCACGTCGCCGGAGGAACCGGCCGGCTTGCCGCGTTCCCCGTCGTTGGTGTAGCCGTATATCTGCGGCCTGTTGTAATCCGTGACGCTGACCTTGAGCGTTTCGACGAAAGTATCCTCCAGCCGCAGCTGGCGCTGGCCCTGGTCGGCCGGCACGAACGTATAGTCCGTAGTGCTGGTCAGGTAATCGCGCAGGTCGGCCGAGCCCCGGCTGTTGGTGGCCATCTTTATCTTGCCGGTGTAGTACTGACCGTTGACCGGGTCGCCGGCGGCCTGGTTGCCGTACCGGTCGCGGGCGCGCAGGGTCACGGTGCCGGGGGTCAGCACGCGCAGCGGGCTGGCCAGAGTATAGCCGTGGTGCAGGGTGAAGTAATCCGCCACGCTGGGCGTTATGTACTGGTCCTGCGCGACGTCGGGGAATACAACCCCGTCCGAGGGGATCTCGGCCTGCGCGGTGACCGGCGCGGTCCCCACGATGCTGTCCCAGGCGTAGAGCGACGAATAGGACTGGCCCGCGAAGATCGTAAGACTGATCGGGTTGGTGTTGAGCAGTTTCCAGGCCGGGTTGGACGACTCGGTAGCCTCCGACGGGTCTATGCCGCCGTAGGTGCTGTTGCGAGTGGCCGAGAAGCGCACGCTGACCGCGGACCCGGTGGTAGTCGTGTTATCATAGGCGTCCTTGAGAACCACCGTGATCATGGTCGGCGTGGTGATACCGAGCGAATAGTCGGCATACTGTACCGTGGTGCCGGCGACCAGGCGCCTGGGGGCGGTGTAGAACGATATATGATCGGGAGCGGCTGCCACGACCGTGTAGGAAGCCACCGCCGGCACCCAGCCTTTGGAAACGACGGTATTGACCGAGAACTGGTGGGTCGGCGCGGACAGCAGCGTGTCGATAAGGAAGAAAGAGGTGGTCGACTCCCCGAGTTTGAGCTTGGCCGTGCCGGGCTGGGCGGTGAAAGAGGAGGTCCCGGGCCAAGAGAAGCGGACATTGCCCGCCGAACCGGACACAAGGGAGAAGGCTATGCCCTGGCCGGGGTTATCCTCCTGGCCGGGTCCGACGGGAGTGGGATTGCCGTAAAGGTCCTCCACCGCCAGCGTGAACATCTGCGAGGTCGTGCCGGCGGTTAGCACCTGCCCGGCGCCCGAGCGCACGTTGACGCGGTAGGTATAGTCCGGGGTTATGGTCACCGACTGCGTGGACCCGGCCCATTCCTCGCGTGCCGGCACGGAAAGCCCCACTATTGGCCTGGTCGGTACCGCCACGGAATAGACCGACGACGCCGTGGTATCGAGGTAATAGAAGGTGGCCGCGTAGCGGTCCAGCGGGATATCCACGTACGAGATGGTGGACGCGAATACCGGTGGAAATCCCCCCGCCAGCGTGGTGGAAGCGGAGAAGCCGAACGAGTTGTTGACTATCGAATTCTGCCGGGTCACGGTGGAGAGCAGGACCTGTACCGCGGCGGTCGTCACCCGCGGGTTGTCGAACATGTCGCGGAGCTCGGCCCTGAAGTACTGGGACTCGCCCAGGGCGTTGGTGGTCTTGGCCGCGGTCATGGTCCGCTGCGGGGTGGCGAAGGCCACTTTCGTTATGTCCTGCGGGTTCATCCGCAGCAGGTGGACGGCGGACTGCATGGAGCCCGACTGGGCTATCAGGTGCCAGTAGCCGGGCCTGCCGCCCTCGGCGGTGTTGGAGGCCGGGGACACGCCCGAATAGGACGCCACACGGTCATGGTACCGGTAAGAAGCCTGGCTCTGACCGGGCAGGATGCTGACCGCGGCTATGAACTGGTCGTTTATTATATTGCGGAAGCCGTAGTCCCCGACGGTGCCGAAGCTGCCCAGCGAACGGCCGAGTCCCGTGTGCACGGCGACATGGGACGCCAGGACCACCAGGTAAACGTCCGTCTGCCCCTGTTTGGTGATATTACCGAAGTCGTCACGGCGCTCCACGGTAAAAGCCGCGCCGGCGCCCGGCAGTTCGAGGATACCGGCTTCGGCCGAGGCCTGGCTGGAGACATACAGCAGTTTGGACGGGGTCCCTCCGGTAGTGGTCAGCATTCCGGTAACGTTCTGCTTCTTCGCGATATAGTCGGCCAGCAGGTTGATGGTAGTGGTGCCTATCCACACCCTGGCCCAGTCGCCGGCCGCGGAAGAAACCCGGTAAGCTACCGAGGTCGATACGCCTATCCGTCCGGAAGGATCGGTATATACGATAGTGGAAACGCCGATATCCTGCCAGTTCAGCCCGTCGTAGTATTCGAAAGCGCCCTGGGAACCGGCGAGCTCGGCTATCTCCAGGTAGGCCGGCAGGCCGGCCGAGGAGATGTTATTGTCGTAAGAGTCGGTCAGCTGCGCGGTCAAGGGCTGCCTGCCGGGGTTGGAGATCGAGCCCGCGCCGACCTCCTGATCGGTGTTGGGATCCACCTTGTAGACGCTGGGAGGGCCGGGACTGACGTTTAAGTCTACCAGCGGCGAGACATTGATGGCCGGGGAAAACGTATCTTCGGCGCCGAGAGTGCTGAGGCCGGCCTTACGGAAAGTGAACCAGTCCGTCAGCACCCTGACGCCGGCCGAAGCGGAGGAGAAGTAGACGTCGTTGGAGAGCATCTCCGGCTGCTGGTTGGGGTTCGGCTGGGTCTCTATGACGAAGGCCGCCGTGGAAACATAGATATTGGGGCCCGTCGAGCAGATATTATCGTAGGCGTCGAGAGCGTAGAGGGAAGCCGAGAAAGGCTGGCCCGCGACCACGTTGGTAGAGGGCAGTACGTAGCTGAGGCGGGCGACCTGACCCGGGAACACGGTAAGAGTGGAAATGCCCAGCGAATATGACGCGGCGGAAGAGGACGTGGTCGAGGCCGTCACGGTATAGGTGCTAAGCGAGGTCCTGGGTTCTATTGAGAAAGTCGCGGCGCCCGCGGTCAGTTCCTGCGGCGGCGGGGCCACCGTCTTGCCGTCCTGGGCGATAAGTATCTTCACCTCGGGCATGACCCCTACGGGGTTGCTGTCCTGCGCCGCCCCGGTCAATTCGCTGACCTTGTTATAGAATCGGTCGGTCAGGTAGACGTTGGCGAAAAGCGAACCACCTCCTATCGTATAAGGCAGCACCGTGCCCGAGCGTCCGGGGCGGGAGATGCCCGCGTCCCGGCAGGGCGGGGAGATATTGCACCGTCCCTCGGCCAGGGTCTGACCCGGCAGGACAACCTCGAGACGCGTGCCGGTGGACGCCCACACCTTGAAAGAGGCCTTCGCGGCGGCGTCGTCATTCAGACAGTTGCCCAGCGGAGGATTACCGGAGCAGACGCGGTTGTCCGCGGCGCTGACGGGCCAGGCCTTTATCCAGGCCGAGGAATTCCTGGTCACCATGCTCAGCGGGATCTGCAGAGTGCCGTTGTTCAGGGCCTGGCTGGACGGCTCCGTGTCGTAGGAGTCGGAAGTGACGATATAGACCGTCGGACCGACCGAGAGGTCCGTGAACCTGTTCATATACCGGTCCACCAGGTTCACCTGCGCGGAGAACTCCGTGCCCGCGGTCTGGGTGGAAGGCGTGACGGACCTGCCGGCGGCCGGGTAGATACCGCTGCCGCCCATGCGGGTCTCGCCGGGCAACACCACCTGCAGGCCCACGGGATCGGCGGGGCGCAGCGTGAACGTGGAGGACTGCGGCTCATCGCCGAGCCCGGTGGCGCTGAAGTCGGTCGCGGTCAGATAATGGGTCGCGGCCTTCTTCATGTTCACGTACATGATATCGGTGTATCCGGTCAGAGTGTTTATCGCCGCGGTACTGACCGCGTCCGCGTATTGATCGGTCGGGGTATTGACCTCCACGTCCACGGACCTGCCCGTGACCAGGTTGAAGTAGTCGTCCACTACGCCCACGCGCACGCCGAAGCTGGTGCCGGCCCGCAGGGCCTGGGAAGGCGCGCCGCTCTTGCCGGAAGCGGAGCCGGGCGCGAAACTCTCGCCGGGCATGGTCAGGAGAAGCCTCTTGGGCACGCCGGGCGCGACGTTGACCGCGGTAGAGGTGTCCTTGGCCAGGCTGGGGCCCCAGTCCGGCGGCGTGTTAAGCGTCTCGGCGCGCAGGTACAACTGGCCGGACCGTATCGGCGTGACGGTGAACGTCGCAGACGTGACTATCACCTGGGTCGGCGGAGCGACCTGCGCATAGGGATCGTCGGGGACCAGTCTTATCTCCTGGCTGGCGCCGGGCACCAGGTTCCAGAAAGCGTCGGTAATGTCCACGGTCACCGTGAAAGGGAAGCCGGCCTGCTGCGGATCGGGCGAATCGGCGCGCCCGTTGGTGGTGGAGCCCGGCCGCCTGGACTCGCCCAGGGGCAGCACCCGCAGGCGGGTCGGTATATTCGGCGAAACGGGGACCTGTCCCGACTGCGCGTTGGAGAGGACAGCGTTGGGGTCCGCGGCCGTCATGACGCGGGCCCCGGCGGTCCTGAAGGTGATCCCGGTGACGGAAGCCGCGCCGTCGGCCATGGGGTAGATGCCGACCGAGGAGACGAACGGATCGTCGGAGGAGACCGGCACGCCGGCGCGGGTGACGCCGTATACGCGGTTATACCGGGAATCGGCCGCGTAGAGCGTGGCCGTGAAAGAGTTGCCGGCAGTCTGGGTGGAGATGGCCCCGCTCACGCCGTAGGGATACGAGGTCTTGCCGGGCACCAGCGTCTGCGTGGGCAGGACGAACAGCATCCGCGCGGCCGCGCCGGCGTCCACGGTTATGCCGGAATCGGTCTGGGTGGAGAGTTTCGGTTCCAGCGTATCGTCGTCAACGGCGTTTATCACGAGGTAATCCGTGGCGGCGCTGGGGACGAAATTATTTATGATGGCTTCGCCGCCGGCCAGCGGCTGCCGGGCCGGGTGGTCGGCGTAAATGTCGTTCGAGGTCAGTTTGACCTGCCTGCCGTCGGGCGACAGGTTATTGTAGGCGTCCACGGACCGCACCTTTATCGTGTAGGCGGCGCCGGCGGTCAGGGGACCGGGAGTGCCGGTCTTGCCGGCCACGGTACCCTCGGCTGGCTGTTCCCCCCCGCCCGAATCCGAGGGGACCAGCAGCTGAAGCGCCACGGGAGCGTCGGGATCGACGATCAACCCCGAGACGGTATCGGTGCTGAACGAACTGCCGAAATTGAGGCCGGTATCCGTGACGGTCACGGAGAGCCCGGCTCCCTGGTTCCTTGTTACGGGCACGAAACTGAAGGTGGTGGCGCCGGCCACGAGGCTCTTCTGGTAAGGCGAAGGAGCCAGCCCGCGCGCGACGATGTTGGGATCATTGTCGAAGCGCAGCTCGGCGACGGGCGTGTTGGAGGAGACGGCGATGAAAGGCGTGACTCCGCGCACGACGTTGTAATAGTTATCGGTCAGGTAGACCGTGACCTGCGTGGTCGCGCCGGCGGTGAGTTCCGCCACCGTCCCCGACTTGCCGCCCGGCGAGGGGTTGGAGCCGTAGGGCGGCAGGCCCGGGGCCAGCGACATGCCCTCCGGTATCATATGCAGCCTGACGGGCCTGTTCCACCAGACGGCCACCGGGTTGGGCGTCATGTACGAGGAGGTCGCCGAAGGCAGCGCGCCGCTCTGCGTCCTTATGGAGTGACTGGAGGCCGTCACGGGAGTGAAGGCGAACACGGTAGCGCCGGCCACGAGGTTCTTGAGCGGCGGATCCGCGTCGTAGAGGTCGGTCGGGATATCGGCCCCGACCTGGAACACGGCCGTCGGGTCGGTATTGTAGAAGGCGTCCACGCCGTATACCGTCACGGTGAAAGTGGAGCCGGCCTGCTGATCGGCGGGGACGCCGCTCTTGCCGTAGGGCTCCGCCGAGTATTTGCCCTGTACGCGCGTTTCTCCCGGCAGCAGGGCCAGCAGGCGGTCGGCGGCGTTGGCTATCACCGGCACCGGGCTGGACGGATCGGAGGATCCCTGTCCGGAAGCCGAGATCGTCCAGCCCGTCGGGTCGGCCGAGACGAAGACCCTGTTGAGAGTGGCGGAGCCGGTGAAGACCGAAACGCCGTCGGGCGAGGCCGCCGCGTTGTTCGGATCGGTGTCGGTGACGTATACCGAAGCGGCCGAAGAGACCACCAGGTTCCAGTACTTGTCGGTCACCTGCAGCAGGACGGGGACAGAACTGCCGGCCGGCTTGGTGCGCGGGGCGCCGGAGCGGCCGTTGGGCGTGCCGGGGGCGGGCTGTTCCCCGGCCGGATCGTAATCGGCTATGACCTGCAACTTTTCCGCCGAAGTCGGGGTCACGGTCACGTTCCTGGTTCCGTATATGGCCGAATTATCGTTGTCCTCCACGCGCATGGCGCGGGCCGCCGCCTTGCGCAGGCGGAACTGGAAGGTCTTTATACCGTAGTCGGACGACAGGAAAGCGGTCTGGGGCGGCAGACCGTAGATGTCGTCGAGGACGAAATTGGTATCCATCGTCTCTGGTCCGCCCGGCACGCCGTCTATGTAGAAGTTGACGGTGCCCTGGTAGGCGGAAGCGCGGTTGCCGGCGCCGTCCGGACCGTCCTTGGCCTCCACGGTCATGTTGACGTCCGCGCCGGCCGTCATCGGGTTCTGCGAGACGGTGACCAGGAAGCTCTGGGCCGGGGCGGCGATATAGAACTTCGGTCCCTGGGAGATGATGGTCTGCACCACACCGGCGTTATCGGTGGCGCGCACCCAGGAGGAGTAGGGATCGCCGCGGGCCCAGCAGGGCTGGCCCGTCGGGTTGGGAGAAGGGCAGACCAGGCCTGAATACTGCCAGTTGCCCAGCGCGTCGGTATACTGCGCCGGCACCCAGACGGGGCCGGCGGAGACGGGCGTCCAGGTGGAGCCGTTCCAGAAATAGCCGCTCTCGTCCCAGGAGCCGTAGAGGAAGGGCCCGGAGGCGGAGATATACGGCTCGGTGTCCCGGAAGACGAGAAGCTCGGCCCTGCCGGCGTGCCAGCCCAGCGAGGGAAAGACGCCCGATCCCGTGCCGTTTATGCCGTTGGTAAACCCCGGGTCGGCCGCGTTGCCAAGCACGACCTTATTGTCGTTGTAAACCGAGCCGTTGATCGGGTTCAGAACGGAGGAAGCAGGCTCGGTCAGGTCGTAGAGGAAGCGGGACTGGCCCGTGACCGACTGCACGTTGCCGATAGAATCTGTGGCCGAGGACTTCACCACGTAGTGATGCCTGTCCGCGAAGGTCAGCAGGCCGTTGGTATAGGTCCAGGACGAGGCGTAGAGGTTGGTCACCGGCAGCCAGGTCTCGCTCTCGTTTATGAAAGAGGAACCGTCGAAATACTTGGCGCCGCCGGCCTCGTCCTGGCTGAGTATGGAGACATAGACCGAGGCCACGGTGGTGACCTGGTCCACCGAGGTACCCGAGAGCAGCGTCAGCTCCCTGTAGGCGGTATCGGGGCCGGGCACCACGGGGCGCGACACGGGCGGCTCGTTGTCGAAGATGAAGGTGCGCGTGGAATACGAAGTTTCAAAATTGCCCGTCCCGTCCTTGGCCCTGGTAGCGACATAAAAACGCTTGCCGTTGAGACCGTCGTGCGTGCCCTCCTTCCAGGCGAAATTGATGGTGCCGGGATTGTTGAAATCCGAATTCGTATAGGACCAGGGGTTGTAGACCAGCTTCGGCCCCTGCGCTCCCGAGATGGACTGCCAGCCGGGGGCGGTATCCCAGTGAGGTGCGCTGGGGACCCAGTAATAGGTCACGCCGCCCGAGAGGTACCACATCGTGATCTGCACGTCGCCTATGCTGGAGGTCAGGTCCAGCGAGGTGCCGCTGATGGAAGCCATCGAAGAGTAAAGCACCTCGTCCGCGGGCGGATACAGTATGCGGGACGCGGGAGCCGTGCGGTCGTAGCTGAAGGTGGAGGATGCCACCCCGTAGTTCCCGGCTTCGTCATAGGCGCGCACTTCCACGCGCAGTTCGTTGTCGCGGTCCGGCCAGGTGACCTGCGAAGCCGGGTAGCTCCAGGAGAAGGAGCCGCCGGTCGACGACGACGACACCGAGAGGTTCCAGACATCGGGGAAAGAACCGCACTCCGTCCCCACCCAGTTGGGCAGGGCCGTGCCGCCGCAGGAGCCCGATCCGTCCATCCAGTACTTATTGAGGCCGATGTCGTAGATCCTGACGCGCGGGTAGGCGACGTTGAACGTATCCTCGGCCGTGCCGCCGATCGCGTCGAGCGAACTGTAACGGAGACCGTGGCCGGGCAGTTCTATATGCGCCGCGGGGCTCGATATATCGAAGCGGAACGAGGACCCGCCCAGCAGTACGCTCTGAGTGTTCCCTGCCACGTCATAGGACCGGGCCTGCACGAGATACTGCTGACCGTCCACCAGGCCGGAGAAGTTATCGGCCGGCGGCATCTGGGTGTTCTTGGTCCAGGGCGAACCGGACACGGCGCCCAGCCAGGCCTCGGTGCCGGTCCAGATGGAGCCGTTCCAGTAGTTGGCATCCGACACTCTCTGTATCTTTATCTGCGTGCCGGCCACGCCGGAAGGGTTGGAGTTGAGGTCCTGGGCCGTGCCCGTTACGGAGGGCAGCGACCTGAGGTAAGAATTGTCGCCCGGCGTCAGCACGCGGCCTATCGGCGCAGTTACGTCGTAGCGCATGACAGTCGGAGTAGGAGGCGTCATGACGTTCCCGGCCATATCCTCGGCGACGACCTGGAAGTTATAGTTCCGGTCGTCCTGGAAGGCCGGGGCGGGCAGCGTCCAGGTGTAGGAAGGGGCCGAGCCGCCCAGGGCCGCCGTCATCCAGACCTGGGACACCGAGGAGAAAGTGGAGGTCAACTGACTGTAGTAAAGCAGCGTGTCCGACTCCTGAACGGAGACCGAGGCCGAGCGCACACCGAACATCTCATAGGCCGTGCCGGCTATCTGGGCCAGGGCTTTCACGCTGCCCCGGCTGTCGGGCAGGCTTACCGGCGAGGTTATGGCGGCTTCCGGCGGGGACGCGTCGTACGTGAAAGTGACGGACGAGACGACGGCCTCCTGGTGGGAGGCGTCACGTCGTCGCGGGCCCGGATCTTCACGCGGTAGGTATAGCCGTCGCTGAGAGCCGGGGCGATAACGCTCCAGTTCAGGCCGTCGTAAGACCCGCCCAGCGAGCCGCCGTTGAGGGCGTAGAAATTCTCCGAGGTCAGCGTGAAGGTGCCGGGGACTATCCCGTTCCAGTGGCCGTTGCCGGGAGAAACTTCCTGTATGGCCATCTCGATCTGGCCGAGGGCGGAAATTCCGGCGAGATTGTCCAGGGCCGTGCCGGTTATGGACGAGAGCGTCCTTCTGACCGAATTATGGGAGGGGGCGGTCACCCGCGAAACGGGCGGCGTGACGTCGTAAACGATATCCGCGTTGGTCGACACGTTCGCCATCGGGTCGGACGGATTGGACTGCGGCAGGGCGTCGTCGCGGGCGCGCACCCTGGCGCGGTAGATCCGGTCCGGGACAAGGGCCGCCGTGAGGCCGGCCGGCGCGTAATACCAGGTGCCCGAGGAGGGACCCTGCGCCGTCCATTCGGTCGCGGACCACCAGGAATTCGTGTCGCCGAGGGTCCAGGAGGAGAAACCCACGGCGTTATCGTAGTAATAGGTGTCACCGGCCTCCAGGTAGGAGAGCTGGGCCTGGATATTGGTCATATCCGCGATGCCCGCGTTGGCCGGCGGATTGGGGTCCAGCGCGGTACCGCTGAGGGACAGCAGGGAGGAGATCTTGGACGAGGCGGCCGGAGACATAACGCCCGTCAGCGGCGCAGACTTGTCGGTGACGAACGTCACGGAGGAGCCGTTGCCGGTGAAATTCAGCTGAATATTCCCGGCCCTGTCCTCGGCCTCGGCCCAGATGGTGTAATTCCCGTTGTCGGCCCAGTTCGGCAGCGAAGAGTAGGACCACGAGGACTGGTGCACCGAAGCTCCGGAATAGGAGGAAGGCAGAGGGCTCCAGGCCGCGCCGGTCCAGTACTGGTTCAGTTTATTGTCCTTTATGCGCAGACGCACCGCGGAGACCTGGACGCCGGGCTGCTGGCCGACATTGGCCAGGACCATCTCCTCGTTCAGCGTGCCGGAAGCTATGTCCACCGCCGAGCGCACCTGCCCGCCGGACACGGCGGTCACTGTGGCGGTAGGATACATCGTATCGTAATTGAAGAGCACGGCGGCCGAAAGGGCCGAAGGATTGCCCTCGACCACGCCGTTGTTATAGGTCAGGTCGGCGGCCATGACCCGCGCGGAATACTGAACCCTGTTGATCAGGGCCGCGGTGGAATAGGAGAAGGAGAAACTCCAGGAAGAGCCTGCCAGGTGATAGGCTCCCTCGTTGTCGCCCTGAGACCAGGACGCCGTGAACGTGGACTGGACGTTGTTCCAGTATTTGCCGGCATGCGGGCCGTTGGCGGCCTGCAGCTGCGTCCAGATCCTGTCGATGCCGGCGGCCGGCGGAGTGGTCCCGGGGGGATCGGACACCGGCCCGCCCATTTCGGGCAGCGCCCTGTAGTAGACCGCGGCCACGGTCGGCAGGGTTACC
>JAVVFK010000159.1:0-5834 GCA_032251015.1 Elusimicrobiales bacterium | reverse complement strand
GCGCTGCCGACCTTGGGCGGCCTTTTCTCCGCGCTGTCTTACGCGGCTAAGAAAGGGCTGACGCTCACTTTGTTCCTTATAGGGGCCGGATTGTCGCGCGAGGCCGTAAGGCAGGTGGGCCTGCGCCCCGTACTGCAGGGCGTCGGGCTTTGGTTCGCAGTGGCGGGCGGCTCGCTGCTGGCCATCAAGAACCTGCTCTGAACACGGGTTCCGCAGGGCCCCGCCTGTTTAAAGTTACCGCCGTGCCCCGGGCCATGGAACTGTTGAAAGAACTGATTTAGTACGTAATGAGAGTTAACGGCGACCTGCGCCGTAAATGCTATAATGGCTTTATGCGAGACCGCTGTACCGCGTATTCAGTCGTCGACCAGTCCGCCCAGGCTTCCGGCCTGAGCGTCCGGCTTACCTGCACTCCGCCTTAAGAACACACGCTTCCGTCTTCCGGGACCGCGCGCGGTCCCGGCGGCGCTGCCGCTTTTCCGCCCGGCGCGGCCCCGCGGCCAGAGACATGAAAGAGACATCGAACATGAAAGAAAAGGGAACCGACTCCGAAGTTCCGGCGCGGCCCGTCGCGGCGGGCGCGCGTACGAAAGACCTGATCGCCAGGCGCAGGGCCTTCGCCATCATCTCCCACCCGGACGCGGGCAAGACCACCCTCACCGAGAAATTCCTGCTCTACGGGGGAGCCGTACAGCTGGCGGGCTCGGTCACGGCGCGCCGCCGGGAACAGAGCACCTCTTCCGACTGGATGGAGATAGAGCGCAAGCGCGGCATCTCGGTCAGTTCCACCGTACTCCAGTTCGGCTACTCGGGATATTACATAAACCTGCTCGACACCCCCGGCCACCGGGACTTCTCCGAGGACACTTACCGCGTGCTGATGGCCGTGGACTCGGTGATAATGCTGCTCGACGCGGCCAAGGGCATAGAGGCCCAGACTTTCAAGCTTTTCGAGATCTGCCGTCTTAGGAACATCCCCATCTTCACTTTTATCAACAAGCTGGACCGCCCTTCCCGGGAGCCGCTGGAACTGCTCGACGAGATAGAGCAGTCCCTGGGCCTGCGGACCTGGCCGGCCAACTGGCCGCTGGGCAGCGGCCGCGAATTCAAGGGCGTGCTGGACAGGCGCGGAGACAGGCTGCATTTCTTCGACCGAATCCCGAAAGGGGCGCATATGGCGCCCGAGACGGTCACGGACCGCTCCGACGCCGAACTGGCCGCCAGGCTGGACAGCCACACCTACGGCCGGGTCGCCGAAGAGCTGGCGGTGCTCGACGGGGCCGGCGAGCCGCTGGACCTGGCCGCCGTACGCGAAGGCCGGCTGACCCCGGTCTTCTTCGGCAGCGCGATGAACAACTTCGGCGTGCGGCTGCTGTTGGACGGCTTCCTGGAGTTCTCGCTGCCGCCGCGGCCGCAGCTCTCATCCGCCGGCCCGGTCGCCCCGGACGACCCCCGCTTTTCCGGCTTCGTGTTCAAGATACAGTCGAACATGGACCCACGCCACCGCGACCAGATAGCTTTCGTGCGGGTCTGCTCGGGACGCTTCGAGCGCGACATGAAGATCATACACACGCGCACCGGGGCCGAGCTGCGCCTGTCCAGCACGCACAAGCTCTTCGGCCGCGAGCGCGAGACCGTGGACGAGGCTTTCGCCGGCGACATCATAGGCGTGGTCGGACACCCCGAGTTCCGCATCGGCGACACACTGTCCTCCGACCCGTCGATAGTCTATCCGCCCATACCGCGCTTCGCTCCGGAGCATTTCGCCTTCGTCCGCTGCGCGGACACGGCCGCCCAGAAAAAGTTCCGCATCGGCCTGGCCCACCTGCTGCAGGAGGGCGTGGTGCAGAGTTTCGACCTGGAGGGGGAGCCGCTCCGGTTCTCCCTGCTGGGAGCCGTCGGACCGCTGCAGTTCGAAGTGCTGCGCCACCGGCTGCAGTCGGAATACGGCGCCGCCGCCTCGTTGGAGGAAGCCCGTTGGACCATCATCCGCTGGGCCGCGGGCGGGCCCGATTCGATAACCGAAAGTATGCTGCCGTCCGGCTGCCGCCTGGCGCGCGACCGCGACGGCAATACCGTCGCGCTGTTCGCCAGGGAATGGGACCTCAGGTATTTCGGAGAAAGACATCCTTCGGTGGAACTGCTCAAACTGCCGCCGGCCTCCGCGCCGGCGGAGGGGGAATAATGAACAAAAAAGAACCGGATCGTTCCAGGGCCGCGGCAACCGCCTTCGACCCCGGGGGCCCTTCCGCCGGCGGCGGCATATTCGGACTTCCGTGCGACGAGAGTTCGGCGCGGCTTATCTACCTGCCCGTGCCCTGGGAGGCGACCACCTCCTACGGCGGCGGGACTTCCGGCGGGCCGGCGGCCATACTGCGGGCCGGCGCGCAGATAGACCTTTACGACGGGGACGTGGAAAAGCCCTACGAGGCCGGCCTATTCATGCTGCCCGAGGACCCCAAGGTGCGGCGGCGGGCGCGGGCGGCCAAAAAGAGCGCGCGCGCCGTGATCTCCGCGCTGGAGGCGGGCAAGCCGGCCCCGGCCCGGGCCCTGGCCGCCGCCAACGAAGCCGGACGGTTCCTCAACGACTGGGTCTACTCCCGCACCGCCGCTATCCTCGACGGC
This sequence comes from Elusimicrobiales bacterium, assembly GCA_032251015.1. Lineage (GTDB taxonomy): Bacteria > Elusimicrobiota > Elusimicrobia > Elusimicrobiales > UBA9959 > UBA2231. The sequence continues at coordinate 3,209 of JAVVFK010000159.1, read as the reverse complement.
GGCAAGGTGCCGGCCCTGGTGGGAGGGGACCATTCGGCGCCATACGGCGCGATAAGGGCCGCGCTGAAAAGATATCCGGACCTGGGGGTCCTTCACTTCGACGCGCATCACGACCTGCGGCAGGCCTACGAAGGGTTCACCTGGTCGCACGCTTCCATCGCCTTCAACCTGCTCAGCAGGCTGCCGCTGTCGAAGATGGTACAGGTCGGCATCCGCGATTTCTCGGAGGAGGAGGCCGCCCTGGCCCGCGGCATGGAAGGGCGCTGCGAAGTCTTCTACGACCGGGACATCCGCCGCGCCGTATTCGAAGGCAGACCCTTCGCCGCCACGGCCCGCGCCATCGCCGCCGCCCTCCCCCGCGACGTCTGGGTCTCCTTCGACATAGACGGGCTCGACCCGCGCCTCTGCCCCTCCACGGGAACCCCTGTGCCGGGGGGACTGGACTTCGCCGAGGCCAACTATATTCTCGGGGAGGTCTGCCGTTCGGGCAGGCGCGTAATAGGCTTCGACCTCTGCGAGGTCTGCCCCGCGGGGGAGGGGGAGTGGGACGGCAATGTCGGCGCGCGCATGCTCTACAAATTGTCCGCCTGGACGCTGGCGAGCCGGGGGCTGGCCCGGACCTTCGACCGCGGCCGTCTAAAAAAATGAAAGCGCATTACCGCGTCCACCTCAGGCTGTGCGGTCCCGGGCGACGGGCCCCGGCCCATGTCCTCATTGCCCGGGCGATAACAGCGAAGTTCCAGGGGCGGACCGCCGCCGTCGTCATCGCCGTCGGAGGGCCGGGCGGCACCGGCAAAAGCACCTTCGCCGCCCGGCTGGCCGCCCAACTGCCCGGCGCCTCCGTCCTGGCGCTGGACGACTACAAAACCTCCCGCGAGGCGCGCGCGGCAAAACGCCTGCAGGGCCCGCACCCGGAAGCCAACGAAATAGCGCTCCTCAAAGACCACCTGCTCCGCCTCCGGCGAGGCGAAGCCGTGGAGAAGCCCGTATACTGCCGCAGGCGCGGCCTGGCCGCGGAGACCGAACTTTTTCCCCCGGCCAGGTTCATAATAGCCGAGGGAGAGATAGCCACGTATCCCGACTTCTACCGGCTGGTGGATTTTTCGGTGTTCATAGACTCCCACTGGTGGACCCAACTGCGTACGCGCATAGGGCGGGATATAGTAAAGCGCGGTTATTCGGTCAGGAAAGCCCTCACCACCTACGTGCGCAGCAACCTGCTTGAGTTCCGGCACTACGGCGCCGAGAGCCGCAACTGGGCCGACGTTCATATCCACTGCGACAGCAGGTACCGCCTCAGGATAGACGCCGTCTGCTCCCGCAGCGTCGCGCTGATCTGATATATGATGCACGGGGTTGAAACTATCTACGACGAGGCTTTCTTCAGGGAATGGGGCCCCGGCAATAAGGACTATGTGGACATGCTGGAATTGGCCGAGCATATCCCCGAAGAACTCTCCGGAGTCTTCCTTGAGAACCTGGCGCGCGGCGGCGGCGACAAGTCCGCCGTCCTGCCCTTCTCCGTCAGGCTGGACGGCGGCGGACGATAACCCTCTTCATTTCCGCCACGGCCCGCCGCAGACCCACAAAAACCGCGCGGGCGATTATATTGTGTCCGATGTTCAGTTCCGCAAAAAGGTCCGTGCGGCGGGCGAAGGGCGCGGTATTATCATAGGTCAGCCCGTGCCCGGCGTTCACCTGCAGCCCCAGCCCGCGGCCGAGTTCAGCTGCCGCGAACAGTTTCTTCAGCTCCCGCTTCGCACCGGCCCGGTCGTAGCCGGACCTTTTCGGATCTGAAAGCTCAGCGTAGGTCCCGGTGTGCAGTTCGATCATCTCCGCGCCGGTCCCCGCCGCGGCCCGCACCTGCGCGGGACTGTCGTTTATAAATAGCGACACACTTATCCCCGCCTTCTGAAGTTTTTTAACGACCGCCTTTACGCGCGCGGCATTGCCGGCAGCATCCAGGCCGCCCTCGGTAGTCACCTCGCGCCTGTTCTCCGGAACCAGACAGACCTCGTCCGGCTTTATCTTCACGGCGATGTCCGCTATAACGTCCACGGCGGCCATCTCAAGATTAAGGTGCCTGCCCGGAAAAGCGCGGCGCAGAGCTTTCACGTCGGCGTCCTGGATATGCCGACGGTCTTCTCGCAGGTGCACGGTTATCCCGTCGGCCCCGGCCTTAAAACATTCAGCCGCCGCCTCCAGCAGGTCCGGATACACGTCCAGCCTGGCTTGCCTGATGGTAGCCACATGATCTATATTGACGCCCAGGCGCATACCGCCCGGGCTTCCCTGTTTTTTACGTTTCATATTTAAATTCTAGCATCTTCGACTGTGACAACGAGGCTATTTACAGCGGAAACCCAAGATGTTTTCATGTGCTTATTCCACCTTCAGTTGTCGACACGCGACGGCGGAAAAGCAGCCGATTTCCCGACGGGAAAGACCAGCCGCGGCCAGGGCCAGGAAAATGGCTCAGGAGAAAAAGTCCGCATCATTACATTCGCCTGAACTGTGGGGCCGGCGGTACCGTACCGTCTATAAGTACCTCGAAACAACGTATGGCTGATCTTACCCGCGAGATGTCGTCGCAGGCGTGGCCACTACGCGGCCCCGCACTGCTCCTTGCCGCTAAGTAGCGGGTTCGCAAGGCTCGGCACGTTGCGCCTTCGCACTTGCTCCGGCAGTAGACTGCATCTTATAACGCACCTCCTCTGCGCGGCCTGCCGGCCCCCAAAACCGGGGGCCTTGGCGGGCCGCTCCCGGGCCGCAGTAGCGGCCGTACAGCGCAGAATTTATTTTTTTTGGCTCTTCCGGGTTTGCTGTGCGTAAAACATAGCGCTTTTCATTGGGGAAACGCTCTTTGAAAACTTGACACGTTTGCTGGCAGGCGCTAAAGTTGGTGTTATGCCTGCCTTTATAAACGTCAAAGATATATACGGCTTCCCGGGCTTCCGGGCCGCCATCAGGGCCAGACTGCATCCATTCGACCCGTGCGGGGTCATAATAACCCTGACGCGCCGTCAAAAAAAACGGTTTGCGGCTGCTGTGGGCGCGCCGTTAAGGGTTTCCGGGACCGTCGAGACCACTTGGTGCGGGACCTGGACGCCGCCGCCCGGCACATCTATCTTGGGCTCTTCCGGGTTTGCTGTGCATGATTTATATGCTTTTTAGCTATGAAATGCCCCGTTTATAACTGGTACCAATCG
>JAVVFK010000158.1:0-5842 GCA_032251015.1 Elusimicrobiales bacterium | reverse complement strand
GCGAATTCCAGGCCTCGCAGAAACTGGCCGACGCGGCCGCCATAATAGGCAGTCAGCCGGCCGCCATACAGCTGCGCTACCTGCAGACGCTGACCGAGGTGGCCTCCGATAAGAACTCCACCACGATATTCCCGCTACCGATAGACATGATAAGCCAGTTCCTCAAGAAGAGCCAGAACTGAGGGATGACGGAATGAGGCGAGGGCAGGGAACCGCAGCGGCGGGCCCTGCCCTCGGTCTTTAAAAGCGTATGCCCGGACTTTACATACACGTGCCTTTCTGCCGCTCCAAGTGCGGCTATTGCGATTTCTACTCGGTTCCCCAAGCCGATGAGGCGGCGATGGACCGGTGGCTATCTGCGCTGGAGGCCGAAGCAGCTTTCTACCGGGGCTTCAGGGCCGACACTCTTTTTATAGGCGGCGGGACCCCGAGCGTGCTGTCCCCGCCGCAACTGGGCCGCCTTCTGAAACTGGCCCGCTCTTTCGCGGCCGGCGGCTCCTTCGCCGAAGCGACGATAGAGATAAATCCCGGCGGCCTGGACGCGGCGAAGGCGGCGGAGATGACAGCGGGCGGCCTGAACAGGGCCAGCGTCGGCATGCAGAGCGCTTCCCCCCGTGTTCTGGAAACTCTCCGCCGGGAACCGGGCGATGCCGCGGCCGCCGCCGGAACGCTGCGGGAAGCCGGTTTCCGGAACGTCAGCCTGGACCTTATGACCGGAGTGCCGTCGCAGACGGAAGCGGAGGTGGTGTCGGCCCTGCGGTACGCGCTGGCGCTGGGTCCGGACCATATCTCGGTCTATCCGCTGGAAGTGCACGGGAACACCCCCCTGGGCTCGGCGGGCCTGCCCGAGGACCCGGACGGGGCGGAGGCGGCCTGGCGGCTGATATCGGCGGAACTGGGGAAGTCCGGGTATTCCCGCTACGAAGTGTCCAATTTCGCCCGGCCCGGCCGGGAATGCCGTCATAACCTGAACTACTGGCGAGGCGGTGATTACCTGGGCCTGGGCCCGGCCGCCGCCTCCCACTTCGCAGGCCTGCGCTATTCCACCATCCCGGACCTGGAAAAGTATTGCGCCGCCCTGGAAGCCGGGCGGCAGTCCTCCCGGACATCCCTGGAAGTCCTGTCCCCCCGCCAGCGCGCCGGGGAAAAGATTATCCTGGGTCTCAGGCTGGCCGGGGGAATTGAAGCGGCGGACCCTATATTTATAGAATTTAGGCCTGAGATAGAAGAACTCCTCGCCGCGGGGAAACTGGAACTGGAAAACGGCAGGCTCAGGATACCCGGGCAAGATCTTTATGTCTCAAATTCGGTTCTCTCAAGTTTCGTCTGAAGCCCGCGGGGAACAACCGGCGCCATTATGAAATTCGACAGGTCTCGCTTCTGGATACGCAAGGACCGTGAGTCCTATTTCCTCCCCGGGGTGCTGCTGGCCTCGGTGATAGGCGGTTTCGTCTCCTCCTACTGGCATTTCACCGACATCATAAGCGTGAGACCCGCTATAAAAAGAGCCCATGACGCGCCGCCGCCTAAATCGGCCGAGCGGATAAAGGACACTCAATTCTATACGTCTCCATCCGTCAGCACCACGCGCTACTACCAGATCGAGGAACATCTGCCGCAGATCCCGGACCTGCCGGAGGACGTTTATGAAGGGGAGTAACGCGGCCGCAGCCCTGCTGCTGCTCCTCCTGGCCGCCGCGGCGCCTTTCCACTCCCCGGCGCAGGAGCGCCGCCTGGGAGAAGCCATGCCGGCCGTAGAGGAGATCGACCCGGGAGCGGTGGAACTGGACGCGAAGCAGATCGAGCTGCAATACGTGGACGCCGTCATATTGGAAGACCCTATGCGCGGCATAATAGTAGTTTCCAAATACCGCTGGAAAAGCTGGGTAGCCAGGGCGATCTACCTCCTGCTCATAAACATCGCCATCACGGTAATAATAATCTCCCTGCCCAGGAACGAGGAGCAGAACATTCTGATCGCCTATTTCCTTTCGGGAGCGGGATTCACGCTGGCGATCTGGGTCCTCTTCTGCGCCCTGCTGCTGGTAAAGTGGGGCAACGCGGCCGCCGGCATGATATTCCCCCTTTCGCTTATGATGTTCGTCATCTCCTACATCGTGCTGATGAGGATAAAGAAGTCGGACATCTCGCTGACCGAGATACGCGAGTCCTTCCAGAAGATAGCGGGCGCAAAAAGCGAGGACCCGCGCCTGGTCTCAGTTTACGGCAGCCCCGGCGACTGGCCCGACGAAGATTTCATAAAACTTCCCTGACCGGTCCGCCGCCGGGAAATAGAAAGAGCCGCTCCAAGCGGCTCTTTCCTTTCCCGGCGGGCGCGGGGTCAGAACTTCATCGAGAACCCGAAACGGTGTATGTCGCCCAGCTCGCCGAAAGGCGTGTAGGCGTAATCGAGTCCGATGCCCGAGTTGCTGATGCCGAACCCCAGCGCCAGGCCCGTGGCGGCGCCCAGGTTGGCGGTGTCATAGCCGAACTTATACCCCCCGCGCAGCGCGAAGCCCTCCCGCAACCAGTACTCCCCTGCGAAAGCGGCGTAGAATTTCTCGTCCAGGAAATACTGGTTGAGCTCGGCCATCAGGCTGGCGTTCCCGGACCAGCGGTAAAGGACCCCGGCCCTGAGGTTTATCGGCAGCGGGTCGCCCTCGTCGTTGAACTTCATCTCCGTGCCCAGGTTCTGCAGCACCATGGAGAGATTAGTCCTGTCGGTGAGATGGTAGATGGCCCCGGCGTCCAGGGCCACGGCCACGGCGGACTCATCGTCGAGTTCGGAACGTATGACCTTGGCCGCGAACCCGATGTCGGTGCCGTCCAGTATCCCCGGCAGGGCGTCGCGCGAGGCGTGGACGAAGGAAACGGCGATATCGTTGGAGCCGAAGGTGCCGATGGCGGGCACGATACCGGCCGAGTCGTTGAGACCGCGCCGCTCTATGTCCGAGATGGTGAACATCGACACGCCCAGCCCGAAACGGCGGCCGCCCATTTCGGCCGTGTAGGAGAATTCGCCTGTCCTGGCGTCCTGGAAGTAGGTGGCGAAGCCCAGGCCCGCCTGGCTGCCCTCAAGGCCGGCCAGCCCGGCCGGGTTGACGAAGACGGCGCCCGAGTCGTCGGCCAGGGCGCCGTAGGCGCCCGCCAGCGCGGCCGCCCGCGGGCTCATCGAGGTCTTTAGGAAGTTGGCGGCCGTGGTGCCGGGGCCGGAAGCGTGCAGGGCCGCGGGCAGGCAGAGCGCCAGGATCGGGACAAGTATCTTTTTCATATTTACCTCTGCTGGTTTCCTTAAATTATTCCGCTCACTTTATCAGCGCCATCTTGTGGGCCTTGCGGTCCAGCGCCTCGCCGTCGAGGAACGTCATCAGGAAATAGACGCCCGAGGCGCATTTCCGTCCCGCGTCGTTGCGGCCGTCCCACTCGGAGTAGAAGATCTCACCGCCGGTCCGGACCCCTTCCTCTATGGTGCGGACCTTTTCACCGGCCGCGTTGTAGATCACGAACTTGACCGCGCCCGTCTTTCCGGCCGGCAGATGGTACTTGAGCAGCGTGCCGGTGGTGGGATAGGGGTTGCTGAGCCCGGAAGCGCCCACATCTCCGCTAAGCGAAACGTTCTTACTGTTCAGGTCGAACGGGTTGGGCATATTATAGACCTTGAACGCCGACCCGGTGTAGGCCACGCCGGTGCCGGGCTTGGCCGTGAACACCGCGAAACGCCCGCTCTGCGACGAACTCGTCGACGAGGGCACATAGCGGCCGTTGCTCACCGAGCTCATGCCGTAGCGCTTGCGGCCCAGCGGCGTGTTGACCGAGCCGGTCCCCTCGTAGGCGAGGTCCAGGCTCGGCACGTCCACCGAGACGACGCCGGACATAGGGTCGACGGTATAGTTGCCGGGGACCTCGTTCCAGTTGCCGTTGGCGTCCTGCTGGTAGATCTTCAGCGCCCCCGAGCTGGTGGCGCGCTCCTTATCGTACTTGAGCGTCAGCGTGAACGGCTTGTTAGGCTGGGCGTTGGAAAGGTCCATGTTATAGACCTCCGAGGCCATCAGGCCCTGCAGGGCGTCGGAGATGCTCAGGTCGCCCTTGCCGGTCTTGACGGTGCGCACGGAAGGCAGCGCGCTGAAGAAGCCTCCCACCAGGTTGGAGAAGTCGCTGGCGGTGGTGGTGGTATAGGTGATGGCGCCGGGATCCAGTTCTATGCCGGAGTACTCCTCGCTCTCCTTGTCCATCTGCACCTCGCCGCCGGCCAGGGATTCCTGCTGTATGTACTGCTCGGTCTTGGCGTTGCTGACCTGGTCGTAGACGAACTCCTTCTCCATGCGGTTGCCGCCGTCGCCGGCCTGCACCTTTACGGTGTAGTACTGCTGGCTGCGGCTCAGCGTGAACTGGCCGACGTAGGTATTGCCGGGCGCCGGCGCCAGCGTAAGGCTGACGGCGGCGGTCGAGTCGAACACCTGGCCGGGATTATAGCGGCAGGTGGGGATGGATATCAGCGTCTTGGGGCTCTTTATCCTGACGTCCACCTTGCTGGAGGAGTCCGCCGACTTCTTCACCCTTATGCTTATCTGCGGCGGGATATCCTTCATCGTGATGTCCTGCATTATGGTATTTCCCTCTTCCGCGGTGACGCTCATCGACTCGGGCAGCTTGCCGGAGTAGAAGGCGGAGACCTTGTAGAGATGCCCCGGGATCACGCCGGGTATCTGGAAAGTTCCGTCGTCCTCCGTCTTTATCTCCGTCTTTGGGAGATAAGCGGCGGTATAGCCGAGAGGAGTGCCGTCGGGCAGGTAGCCGGTGTTCTCGGACTCGTCATAAGCCACTACCTTGACGCCCGCCTTGGTGACGGCCGTGGGGAACTTGCTCAGGTAGACCTTGCCGGTTATCTTGGAGGACGAGGTCGACATATAGACGTCGAAGGAGAGGGTGTCCTCCCCCGACATGCCGGTCTTGACGCCGGTGGTCACGTATCCCTCGCGCGAGACCTCCATGCGGTAGATGCCCGCCGGCAGGTTGGTGAACGAGAAGGCGCCGGAGGGATCGGTGAGCGTGAACTTCTCCACCGTCCGGTGGTCCAGGTAGACGCGCGCGCCGCCCAACGCCGCGCCGGTGGCGGAACTGCGCACCACGCCGGAGATGGACCCGACCAGCACGTTCTGGGCGTCGAAGTCCATATTGTAGACCGCGTCGTCCGGCAGCGTTATTTCCTTGGCCAATGGAGGATAGTTAGGCTGGGCGAACACGGCGGTATACCTGCCGGGCGGCAGGCCCCAGACATAGTACACCAGCGGATGGGCCGCCAGGGTGCTGGTTATAACCTCCGGGTCCTGCGATATCACGCCCTCCATGAAGCCGCTTATCGCGTGCTCGTCCGGCATCGCGTGAGTGAAAGCGCGCAGGTCGCCGGAGGTGTCATAAAGCATCACGGCCGGGATCAGGGCCTCTATCTCCGAATCGAAGTTGGCGAAGAGCTTATCGAAATCGCGCGCGGTGAAGAAGCGTTCCCCCGAGACGCGGCCCGTCGCGACCCCGGTGCCTATGGACCCCAGTATGTTCACGGGTATAGGCTGGGCCGCGGTACCGAGGTTGGGGTTATCGTCGGACTTCTGTACGGATACCCCGCGGGCCCGGCCGATGAAGTTGCCGAACTGGGCGTAGTTGACCCCGCCGTCCTCCTCGCAATGCTCCGCTTCGTCGCAGTAACGGGCGGCCAGCATCAGGTAGAAGTCGTACTGTCCCTGCGGCATCCACATGCTGCTCCAGCCGGTGCTGGTGCTGTATTCGAAGGCGTATTTGGGGTCGGAGAAGAACATGGTCGTGATCTCTTTCTGATTCATCTCCG
>JAVVFK010000157.1:0-5904 GCA_032251015.1 Elusimicrobiales bacterium | reverse complement strand
AACAAGAAGAAAACCGCGGTGAATAAGGCTTCAGGCGGCGCTTTCGAACAGGTACAGAAGTTCTACCAGTTCATGAACGCCAACAAGCTCGAGGTCGTGGAGTTCGCCAAGGACGAGACCTACATAAAGCTCGTCCGCAAGCACTCGCAGACCTTCCACCCCATACCGGTCTTCGCCCCCGGGGCGGCCCAGCAGCCCGCGCCGCAGGCTTCCCAGAAAGGGAAGCCCGCGGCCGGGCCCGCCGGCGCCCCCGCGGCGGTCGAGGGGGAAACGATAAAGGCGCCGATGTCCGGCATCTTCTACCGCGCCCCCAGCCCGTCCAGCCCTCCCTACGTCAGGGAAGGGGACTCCATCAAGGACGGACAGGTCATCTGCGTCATCGAGGCCATGAAGGTCTTCAACGAGATCAAGGCCGAAGAGGATTACGTAATACTGAAGGTGCTCACGGAGAACGGCAAGCCCGTCGAGCCCAACCAGGACCTCTTCCTTATTAAGAAGAAATAGAGATGAGCGACAACAACAAATTCACCGACGGCATAAAAGGCACGGCGGAGCAGGTCATGGACATAATTACGGCCTCCGGCGAGACTACATCATGGGACATAAAGCTCAAGCTACACCTCTCCAGCTCCTCCCTGTATCTCGCCCTGGGCTGGCTCATGTCGCAGGGCAGGATACAGCTCTACCCCAAGGACCTCAACTACACCATACGCCCCGCCGCCGGTCAGCAGTAAGGCGGTAAAAAAGATGCTCAAACGCAGTTTCGCCGCGCCCGGCAAGAAGGGCGCCCCGTCCCCCTTTATGGGGGCCTTTTACTGGATACTCTCGTTCGCCTTCGCCCTGTGGCTTATCTGGCTGACCTTCAGCCGCAGCCCCAAGGGCGTGGTAGGTGAGACCGTATCCGGCGCGCTGCACGGGCTGCTGGGCCAATCCGCCTATCTTTTTCCTTTTATATTCCTCTACGGGCTGGCGGCCATACTGCTCAGGCTCGGCAAGCCGCATAAAGGCATGCTCACCCTGACCGGGGGGACGCTCCTGATGCTCGGGGCCCTCTCCTCCGGCCTGCAGCTGATGGAAACGGCTTTCCCCGCCGCCGGGTTCAACGGCGGCCATATCGGCTATTACATGGAGTACGTCCTGGAGAAGATGTTCGGCTCCGCCGGCGCCGGGGTCTTTTCCTTCGCCCTCTTCCTGGTCGGCGCGCAGCTCCTGTTCAAGATCTCCTGGGGCAAGGCGCTCAGATTTTCCTGGTCCGCCATCACCGACGATTACCGCAGCTGGTCCCAGGCGCGGCGCGACCTCAGGTCCAAACTGAAGCTGATATCCGAAAAGGAAGGGCCCGAACCTAAATACGAGGCGAAGCCGATACCCGAGGCTCTCAGGATAGCCGAGCCCGCAGCCGCCGCCAAGGCGCTGCCGGAGAAGGACGAGAAGCCGAAGGCGCAGCCCCCGCTGCCGGTGAAGGAAAGGGAGCGCGAGAACCCCGATATAAAGGTGCCGCCGCACAAGAAGCCTAAAACCTACACGGCCCACTTCAAGGATTTCAAGCTGCCCACCGCCGACCTGCTGGACCCGCCCGCCAGGGAGACCGTCATAGGCCCGTCGCGGGACGAGATGGAGGCCGCCCGCGCCAAGCTGGAGGAGACCTTCAAGAGTTTCGATATAACCGTGCACGTGGCCGACATCTTCCCCGGTCCCGTCATCACCAGGTACGAGGTGACACCCGCGCCCGGCGTGAAGATCAGTTCCATAGTCTCGCTGGCAAACGACGTGGCGCTGGCGATGAAGGCCGCCGGCATACGCGTAATCGCGCCCATCCCCGGGAAGTCGGCCATCGGTTTCGAGATCCCCAACCAGAAGCGGGCGAAGGTCGGCCTGCGCGAGGTGCTGGAAAGCCCCGCCTTCAACGAGCGCCGCGAGCCGCTGGCCTTCGGTATCGGCCGCCACGCGGAGGGCTCCATAGCCCTGGCCAACCTCGAGGACATGCCCCACCTGCTGGTCGCCGGCTCCACCGGCTCCGGCAAGAGCGTGTTCCTGCAGTCGCTGATACTTTCCCTGATGTACCGCAACACTCCCGACGAGGTCAAGTTCGTGATGATCGACCCCAAGCGGCTCGAGCTCTCGTTCTACCAGGACGTGCCGTACCTCTACGACCCGAAAGTGCTGCCGGACTCGGTGTCCGTCATAACGGACGCCAAGGACGCGGCCAAGACCCTGATCTGCCTGACCAAGGTCATGATGCAGCGCTACAAGAAGTTCGAGAAGGCGCGCGTCAAGAACATAGCCGGCTACAACCGCTGGGCCGCGGCCAACAACGAGCAGCCGGAACATTACATAGTCGTCGTCATAGACGAGCTGGCCGACCTCATGGTGCAGGCCAAGAACGTGGTGGAGGAGAACATCCAGCGCCTGGCGCAGATGGCCCGCGCCGTCGGCATACACCTGGTGCTGGCCACCCAGCAGCCTTCGGTCGACGTCATAACCGGCGTGATCAAGGCGAACCTGCCTTCGCGCATAGCGCTGCAGGTCACCTCCAAGGTGAACTCCCGCGTCGTGCTCGACACCTCCGGCGCCGAGGCGCTGATAGGCAAAGGCGACCTGCTCTACCTGACCAAGGACTCGCCCAAGCCGCTGCGCATACAGGGCGCCTTCGTCGGAGAGGCCGAGATCAACCGCGTGGTGGATTATCTCAAGACGCAGGGCCGCCCGGACTACCCGATGTTCGTCGAGGAGGACGAGACGGCCGGCGGCGGCAAAGGCGGCTCCTCCGACGAGCTCATCGCCGCGCTGAAGCTCATAAGCGAAAGGCGCCGCGTCTCGCAGGACCTGCTCAAGGCCCATTTCGGCTCTTCGGCCCGCGCGACCAACATACTGAGCATACTCGAAGTGAACAAGTTCATCCACAAGCCGGAGGGCTCCAACCGCTGGGAGATCTTCTTCGACAAGATAGACAGCCATCTGGCCGCTCATCAGTCCGCGCCGGCTCAGCAGGAGAACGGGGACGCCGTTCAGGACGGCGTCCCGTACCAGGAGGGGGTAAAATGAGGAACATATTGATCGCGGCGACGGCGGTCTGCCTGGCCTGTCCGGCGGCGATGGCCGCGGAAAAGAGCGGAAAAACGAAAAAAGCTCCGGCGGAAAAAGCGGCGGCCGCTGAAAAGTCCGAAGTACGGAAGTCCACGGCCCCGCTCTCTTACACCGGCATGGTCATGGAGAAACTGACGGAGTGGGATTCGGCCCTGACCTCCCTTAAAGCCGGGTTCACGCAGACCGTTCTCTTCGCCGAAGCCGGCCTGGAGCAGAAGGTGGAGGGGACCCTGTTCTACCTCAAACCCGACAAACTGCGCATAGAACATACCGCCCCGACCCGCCAGCTGATAGTCACGGACAAGAAGGATATCTGGATCTACAAGCCGGGGGATTCGCAGGCCGTGAAGACGAAATGGGAGGACTGGAAGAACCTGCAGAATACCGGCTTCTCGGGCATAATGGATTTCGGGAATTACTCGGAGCTCGCCGAACGCAACAAGGTGACGGCCGTTCCGCCCGCGGGTCCCGGGGAGATGGTGAAGCTCATACTCACCCCGGTCGACCGCAGCGGTCTCTACACGCTGACGCTGATGCTCTCGGCCACCGACTATTTCCCGGCCCGCGCGGACCTGGTGGTGGAATCCACCAAGATCAGCACCGTTCTTAATGAGACCGAGCGCAACGCGGGCCTCGACGAGAAACTTTTTGACTTTACGCCCCCTAAGGGCACGGAGATAATAAACTTCAAGAAATGACCCTGGCCAACCGCATAACCTTAACGAGGCTGTTCCTGAGCCTGGCCGTCTTCTTCCTGGTGATACAGAAGACGTTCGTGACGGTCCTGATAGGGCTGATAGTCATGATAATCGCCAGCGTGTCCGACGCCATCGACGGCCTCATAGCCAGGCGCACGCAGACAACGACCTCGTTCGGCGCCATCGCCGACCCCTTCGCCGACAAGATCCTGGTCATGTCCGCGTTCATCGCCTTCGCCTCGGTGAAACTGCTCGACGTCCCGCTCTGGGCCATCTTCCTTATACTGCTGCGCGAGCTCACTATCTCCACGTTGCGGGTCCTCGCGGCCCTTCAGGGCACGGTCATGAAGGCCGAGGCCTCCGGCAAGTTCAAGACGACCATGCAGCTCATCGCCGGCTTCACCATCATGGCGCTGCTGCTAAACAGGGTGTGGGTCATCGACCATCCCTCCACCCACGAATTCTTCCTCGCCGTGGACGGCTGGGCCTCTCCCGCCTCCTGGTGGCTGACCGTCGTCGCGTCCGCCGTCACGGTTATCAGCGGCGTCATCTACCTGGCGAACAACAGGGAGCTCCTGCGCCGGTCGTGGAGCGAGAAGAAGAATGGCTGACCGGCGCGGGTATCAGCGGGTGACCGAATTCCTGGCCACCGGCTGCTTTATCGGGCTGCTCCCCCAGGCCGTAACCCCTTTCAAAAAATGCACCGGCGCCGGCATGCTCGGCTCGCTGCTGGCCCTGCTCGCGCTGCCGCTGCTGCCGACGGGCTGGGGCTACGCCGCGCTGCTGGCCGTCTTCTTCCCGTTCTCCGCCTGGATAGCCGGCCGGGCCTCCGCCGCCTACGGCGTCAACGACGACCCCCGCATAGTCATAGACGAGGTACTGGGATTCTGGACCGCCGCGGCGTTCCTGCCCCTCGAACCGCTGCCGGTGATAACCGCTTTTATCGCCTTCCGCTTCTTCGACACTGTAAAACCCTGGCCCATCAGTTTCGCCGAAAAGAAACTCCAGGGCGGTTTTGGTATAATCATGGATGATTTCATGGCCGGGATAGCGGCCAACGTCGTAGCGCGCTTCGTGACCGTTTTCTTATGAGAAATACCGCGGCAATAGCGTTTCTTTTCGCCATCTGCGCGCCGGCGGCGGCGCAGGAAACCTCCGCGCCGCCCGCGGGCGGGGTCACGGTCTCCACCTCCGCGGCCTCCCTCCCCGGCATGGCGCCCGCCGGGCCCCGGCGCACGCCGGGCGTCTACCCGCAGGCCGCGGTGCCCATAAGCGGGATAGTCATGACGCCCACGGCCTACCGCGGGCGGGGGAAGAACGAGATAGGCCTCGGGCTGGACTTCAACGCGGCCTATTATATCGGCCGGCTTTACGGCAAGAACTCTTTCGACTGGACGCTGGAGAAGAAGAGCTACATAGACCGGCTCGGCGTCTGGTTCATAAGCGCCGACGGCAAGATGCTGATACAGACCGAGGGCGCCTGGCGGCCGGCCATGGCGGCCGGCGCGCAGGGAACTTTCGCGTTCCGCGACTCCGACCGGGCCGCCCTCAACACCAACACGCCCGCCGTCTCGGTGGACGACGAGAACACCAATACCTACGCGACGGCCTACCTGGCCCTCACGAAGCACGTTCACCCGAAGTTCATGGTCAACGCCGGATATGCCGACGGGGACCTGTCCAAGAGCATCTACATGCTCTCGGAGTTCCTCTCTGAGCGGGCGCTGACGCTCAACGGCTATACCGGGCGCGAGGTGCCGACGGGGGCCCTGTTCGCGGGCTTCATCTGGCTGCCCAGGCCCAACAACCCGCTGGCGGCCGAGATAATAATTCCGCAGGGCGCCCCGATGAGCCCCAGGCTCGTCAACCTGCAGCTCGGCACCATGCTCAAGCTCAATTTCCAGCTCTCGTACCTGAAGTTCGACGGCGGCTGGGACCTGCTAGGCATGTTCCAGTTCCGCTACTCCCACTTCCCGAAGTAAACCCTTCGCCTCCTCCCGCGCATCGCAAAGATCGGAATATCTTATTGCCGGGGGCTGCCGGGGCATCACTACGCAAAGACGCGCTCGTACACCGTACTCGCGCTCCGACCTCGCCGCTCGCGCTCGCGGCTTCGGAC
>JAVVFK010000156.1:0-5908 GCA_032251015.1 Elusimicrobiales bacterium | reverse complement strand
AGGCGTTCTCCGGTTCCGGGTGGGGCGAAGGCGTGCTGCCCGGTTTTTCTCCCTCGGCCTACGATACCTCGCGCGTTTCGGCCTCAGCCCTTTATCTCCTTTCTTCCGGGGAGTACGAGACGCTGCTGGAATTCAGCGGGCCGTCGGGAAGGCGGAAACCGGCGCTGGTCGGAGTGAAGCGCGGCCGGGGACGCGCGTATGTCTGGACGGCCTCGCTCGACCTGGACTGGTGCGATCTCGCGGTAAAACCCGTTTTCCCCGCCTTTTTCTCTTCGCTCCTCGAACTGGCCTCCGCCGGCGGAAGCGGTCCGTCCGGTTGGGGTTCGGTCGTAGGCAGGCCCGGGGAAGTGAGGCCGCGTACTCCCGCCGCCGGCCGCGGAGCGGAACTGGTGAAGCCGTCCGGGGAAACGGCGGCGCTTCGTTCCCGGCGGGGACTTATCGAGGTGCCGGCGCAGGCCGAGCCGGGGCTTTATCGCTGGCGCGCCGGGAAGGAGAGCGGTTTCTACGCGGTGAACCTGGACCATTCGACCCGTGAAAGCGCCCTGGAGCCCGCCTCTTCGCCGCCCTGGACCGGGATTCCCGCGGCCTCCGCGCGGGCCGGCGTCGGCGCTTTCCTCGGAGGGGTGCAGGCCTGGCCCCTGTTCCTGCTCCTCGCCGCGCTGTTCCTGTCGGCCGAGGCCCTGCTGCAGAGGAGGAGGCCGTGAAAATACTCTTCGTCTGCCTGGCGCTGCTCTTCCCTTCCCGCGCCTCGGGAGCGGCCGCCCCGTCGGGCGATTTCGCCATAGCGGAACTGGATCTCGGAGCGGAGTGCCGTCTGCCCGAAGGGACCTGGCGCGAGGCTTTCGCTTTCATACGCCGCAACACCAGCGTCGAACCCGACACCGAAGTGCCGAGGCTGCGTCCCGGCGATCCGCTTCTGCCGTACCGGCCTTTCCTGATTCTCTCCTGCGGCAAAGCGCCGCGTTCGCTCTCGTTCCCGGAGACGTCCGCGCTGCGTCTCTATATCGCCGGCGGCGGGACGCTGCTGCTCAACAATACCTCCGGCGCCAGGCGCGGCTCTTTCGAGGCCTGGGCCGAACGCCTGGCCGGGCTGCTCCTGCCCGGCGCGGCGCTCGAGCCGCCCGGCGCCGGGCATCCTCTCTTCAAGAGTTTTTTCATCTCCCGCGGACGCGGCGGCCGCTTCGACGTGCAGGCCGCGCCCGGGGCTGCTTTCTACGCCGGCCGCGCCGCGATTATTTATTCCGCCAACGACCTGGCCGGTATATGGCCGGTATCCCCCGCCGGCGCGCCGGTCTATCCCTGCCTGCCCGGGGGAGAAGCCCAGCGGCTGGAGGGACGCAGGCTCTTCCTGAACCTGGTCATGTACTCGCTGACGGGCTCTTATAAGGAAGACGCCGTGCATCAGCCTTTCCTGATCGAGAAGATGCGCCGCCTCGCTTCGGGCGCGGAGGAGACGCCGTGAGCCTGGAACTAGGTTCGGGCTGGTTCCTGCTGCTGGCCGCGGCGCTGCTGCCGGTCGCGGCCCTGCGCGTCTTCCGCGGCAGGTCCGTGCCGCCGGCGGCCGGGTACCTGCGCCTGGCTTCTTTCCTGCTCCTGGCGGCCGCGCTGGCCGACCCGGTCATCTCCCGGGTCGAGCGCCGCCCGGTCCCGCTCCGCCTCGCTTTCCTCGTCGACGCCGGCGCCGCGATGGCCGGCCCCTGTTCCGAGGGGGCGGCGCGCGACCGCCGCGAATGCGCGGGCGACTGGGCCCGCCGGGCGGCGGAAGCGCTGGGAGAAAAGGCGGCTTCTTCGGTGTTCTATTTTCCCGGCGCCGGGGGCCGCCCGGCGCAGGAGGATCCGCCGGCCTCCTTCACGCGGGGCAGGGACCTGGGCGCCGCGCTGAACTGGCTCTCCTCGGCGCCCGGCGGGCCGTGGGACCGGGTCTTCGTTCTCACCTCGGGGCATGACCTGCGTCCGCCGCCGGTAGGCGCCGCCGGCGCCGGAGTCACCCTCGTTTCCGTCGGACCGCCGTCGCGCGGGCGGCGCCTGCGGGCGCCGGCGGTATCGGCCCCCCCCTTCGCCTATCTGCATATGCCTTTCAGGGTCTTCGCCTGGGCCGGGCTGGAGAACTCCCCCGCGGGCGTTCCGGCTTCCCTGGAGATATTTTCCGGCGAGGGCGCACTTGTGTCCTCCGCCCCGCTGCGTACGGACGGGTACGGGACGTTCGGCGCGACCTTTACGCTGCGGACCGACGTGCTGGGACCGGCCTCGTACAAGGTAAGGGCCAGGGCGGCCGGATTCTCGGCCTCTTCCTCGTTCAGCGTGCAGGCCGCCCGGGAGAAACTCAGGGTCCTCCATTTATCGGGCCCGCCCTCTTTCGACTACGCCGCCCTGCGCTATCACCTCAAGTCCGACCCGGGCGTGGACCTGGTCTCTTTCGTTATACTGCGCAACCCGGAGGACGCGGCGGGCGTGCCCGAACGGGACCTGTCCCTGATCCCTTTCCCCGCCCACGATCTTTTCCTCAAGGACCTGCGCAATTTCGACGTGCTGATCCTGCACGCCTTCGACCTGCGCCGCTTCGTCCTGGGCGGTCCGTACCTCCAGGCCGTCGAGCGCTTCGTCGCCGGCGGCGGAGGCCTGCTCGTTATCGGCGGACCGCAGGCCTTCGGTTCGGGCGGTTACGCCGGACTGCCCCCGCTGCCGGCTCTGTTGCCCGCCGAAGCGGGGGCGGGGCCGGACTATTCCGAAGAGAGCTTCACCGTCGAGCCCGCCCCTCACCCGGCCGCGGCGCCGGAGGCTTTCGGCGGCCGCGGCGCGCCGCCGCTGGGAGGGCTTAACCTGCTCGGCGGACCGGTCGGGGGAGCCAGGCTGATCTACGGCTACCGCTCGGCTTCCGGCGCTTCGGGCTCCCTGGCCGCCGAACGCGGGTACGGCAAAGGCCGCGTCGTCTCGCTGGCCTCCCCCCGCACCTGGATGCTCAAAGCGGCGGGCGGCGGACGCTATTCCGTTTTCTGGGAAAAGCTGCTCTCCTTTCTCGACGGAACGCTGGGGCTGGAACGGGCGACGCTGGAGGCCGGGGAGAGTTACCCGCCCAGGCTCAGGCTGCGCGTGCTCGGGGCGGACTACCGCCCGCTTGAAAGGGACGCCGCTTCCATAACCGCCTCGATGACCGGTCCCGCGGGCCGGGTGCCGCTCGAATTCTATTTCCGCGGCGGCGGACTTTACGAAGCGGAGATACCGCCGCCTTTCGGCGGAAGACGGACGGCGTCGGCCAGGGTCCTGGTGGACGGGAGACCGGCCGGCTCGCCCTCTGTCTCGTTCTCCCCCGAAGGTCCGTCCGGGTATATTCCCCCCGACTACCGCGCGCTGGAGGAAATGGCCCGCCCCCGCGGCTGGAGCGTGGCGCGCATGGAGGAGTCGGGCGGCGCGGCGCTGGAAAAACTGCTCCCGCCGCCCTCCTCCACGGAGGTAAGGACCTGGTCGGCGGCGCCCGGACGTTCGTACTGGCTGCTGGCGGCTTTCCTGGTCCTGCTCGGGGCGGAGCTCGTCATAAGGCGCCGGGCAGGGCGCGACTGAAGCCGCTCCCGTTGTTAGACGCCGCCATAAACTAATAGAATTGTCTTTCACGATGGATCCTTACACTGGCGAAATCAGTACCGGGCGGAAGGCGGCGGCCGCCGCGGGCCTTTTTATCCTGTTCCTGGCCGTATACTCCTTCCTGATGCCGCCGGTGCTGGCCCCTTACCGCGACGCCGGGGAGCTCGCCTGCGACGTGTATTCGCTGGGAGTCCCTCATCCCCCCGGTTATCCTCTTTACGTGCTGGCCGGCCGGGCCTTCTCCGCGCTGCTGCCGGGGAGCCAGGACTGGAAGCTCAACCTGTTTTCCGCCGTCGCCGGCGCGGCCGTGCCCGCCCTGATGTTCTACTTCATGGCCGGTTTTTTCCGGCCGGCCGCGGCGCTGGCGGCCGCGCTCCTGCTGGGCCTTAATTTTACGCTTATCACCGTCTCGGGCGTATCCGAGATGTACGCCCTGCACGCGCTGCTCGGCGTCGCCGCCGCTTTCCTGGCTTCCCGCGCGGCCGGATCTTTTTCCGTCAGAAAACTTTACCTCCTGGCCTTTCTCTGCGGCCTTTTCCTGGCAAACCGCATGGACCTCATGCTGGTCTATCCCGCCGTGCTCGCGCTGGTCTGGGGCCCGGCCCGGCGCGCGCTGGGTCCGCGGCTCTATTCGCGGGCGCTGCCGCTCTGTATACTTTTCTTCCTGGCCGGCTATTCTCTCTACCTTTATCTGCCGGTGCGTTCGGCGGCGGGCCCGTTCCTCGACTGGGGCCGGCCTTCCGACTGGGACAATTTCTGGGGCATAATAACGCGCAGGAGCTACGGCTCCACGCTGGACCTGATATCGACCAATTACGCCAAAGGCGAGCTGTTCTGGGTCAATTTCCGGCATTACGTCCTGCATCTCTGGTCGAACATGGGGCCGGCGCTCGCCGTCGCCGCCGCCGGCGCCTGGTTCTGCTGGCGGCGCTCGCGCCGGGCCGGGCTTTTCTGGTCGCTCTTTTTCCTCGCCTCCGGCCCGCTGTTCCTCTTCCTCGCCAATATGCCGCCCAATCCCCACGCGCTGGCCGTGGTGGAGCCCTATTACCTGCTTCCGGATCTCGCCGTCGCGTGGTGGCTGGCCGAAGGCCTTCACGGTCTTTTCACGGCCTCCGCCGCCTGGCGTTATACGGCCCTGGCCCTGGCGCTGGCCGGTATATTCTTCTTCGGCCTGCCTTCGGCCGGGCAGGCCGACCGCCGCGGCATGTTCCTGACGGCCGATTACGCGGCCGACGCCCTGCGCGCTCTTCCCCCGGGAGCCGTGCTGGTCGCCAAGAAGGACGTGCAGCTTTTTTCTCTCTGGTATTATCAGCAGGTGGAGGGGCTGAGGCCCGACGTGCGGGTCATAGCGCAGGGCCTGAGCGGGGCGCCGTGGTACCAGGCCTCCTGGGCGCGCAGGGAGCCCGGTTTCCCGGTCTTTAACCTTAATACCGGCGGGCGGGAGGCGTGGGCCGCGGCGGGCCGGGCCTGGAAGGACTTTTACGCCACCGTCGACTGCGAGGTCCCGCCGGGCGCTCCCACCGTGCCGATGGGGCTCTCTATGGCGGTCTATCCCACGCCCGGCCTGCGTCCCCCGGCCGACCCCTCCGAAGTCTATTCCCATCGCTGGAAGATCGGCCGGTCCTTCCCGGATTTTTTCGCCAGGGACGTCATTTCCTCTTACGCCCAGGGCGCGCTGGCCGTCGGCTCGCTGCACAGTTCCGCCGGCCGTAAAAAGGAAGCGGCGGCCTGGCTGGACTACGCGGTTGCGGCCGACCCGGACCTGGCCGACGCGCATCTCTATTCCGGCTTCCTGCTTTCCTCCGCCGGAGACTGGGCCGGCGCGGGCGCCAGGTTCAAGGCTTCGGTGGACGGCTACGAGAGGCTGCTGGGCCTGACTGAAGAATACCGTTCCCTGCCCGATCTGAAGAACTCGCTGCGCAGGTCCAGCGCCTACGCCTGGCTCAATTACGGCGTGGCGCTGGAGAAGACGGGCGACAGGGACGGGGCCGAGAAGGCCTACCTGCGCGCCGCGGCCAGGAACCCTGAGATGGCCGACGCCAACTACAACCTGGCCATTCTCTACTGGGGCCGTGACTGGGACCGCGTCACGCGGGAACTCTCCGAGGCGCTCCGCAAGAACCCCTCGCACGCCGAGGCCGCCCGCTACCTCCGCCAGCTCCGCTCCTCCCGCCGTTAAGGAATAACTATTCCGGGTGCTGCCGTCGGGTCACTACGAAAAACATCTCATGCTCCCTCGCCGGGCCTTCACTCCGCCACGGGTTCGGCTTTCTGAAATACAACCCGGCGCTGCGCTCGACCGGGCACGAACTCGGCCCGGGCGCATAGC
>JAVVFK010000155.1:0-5921 GCA_032251015.1 Elusimicrobiales bacterium | reverse complement strand
GCGTATATTGCCAGGAAACTGGCGCAGGCTGTTACGGACCCATATGAGTTCTTTAAGACCGTAAAAGCCGCCAGGACTTTCTTCCGCTATTTATTCAGAACGACGGCATGACGACTACAGAACTGTTCTTCTGGGCCTCTCTGGTGGCTCTGGTCTATACCTACCTTGGTTATCCGTTGGTATTATATTTGTTGTCCCGGTTATTCAAATCCGCCCAAAAGGCCACCGCTGTTCCTGAACTCCCTTCTGTTGCTATCGTTATAGCCGCCTATAACGAGGAAAATATTATTGGCGCTAAACTGGATAACTGCCTGAAACTGGATTATCCGGCTGAAAAGTTGGAGGTCCTGGTTGCTTCCGACGGATCCTCGGACCGTACGGATCAGATAGTCGCCGCCCGGGCGTCCCTAGCCCCGCGGGTACGACTTCTGCCCCTGCCGCGGGGGGGGAAGGCTTCAGCCATAAATGCGGCGATGGCAGCGGTAAAGTCGGATATTGTAGTGTTCTCCGACGCGAATACCATGTATAGCCCGGACTCTATAAGGATGATGGTCCGGAATTTTTCCGACAAAGAGGTCGGTTGTGTGTGCGGCCGGCTCTCCTACAATGATCCGGGCCAGGTCATCAGCGGAAAAGGGGAAAGCGCTTACTGGCGTTACGAGACCGTGCTTAAGCGGATGGAGAGCCGTTTGGGTTATGTGGCCGGTGCTAACGGCGCGATATATGCCGTCAGGCGCGAGCTTTTTGAGCCGCTGCCCCCGGATACTATAAATGACGATTTCACTGTTTCCATGCGTATAGTGCTGCGCGGTTATAAATGCCTTTATGAGCGCGAGGCTGTCGCTTACGAGGATGTCGCTCCCGACGTTAAGAGCGAGTTTCGCAGGCATGTCCGCGACGGGGCGGGCCATTATATCGCGGTCTTGCGCCTGGCGGGATTACTGAACCCGTTTTTGGGTTTAAAGTCGTTTATTTATTGGTCCCACCGGATATTGCGGTGGGCGGCGCCTTTCCTTCTTATCGGCGTTTTTATCGCCAACTTGGCGCTGGTGGGCGCGCCGCCATATTCCGGACTGTTTGCATTGCAGGCGACTTTTTACCTGCTGGCACTTCTGGGGTTTGCCGCTTCCTCTTTCGGCAGAGCCCCGTTCTTCATGTACGTCCCTTTCTACTTTTCCAATTTGAACCTGGCGCTTTTAGTCGGCTTTTTTAAGGCGGTTTCCGGCTCCGCCAGGCCGGCCTGGGATAGTACGAGGAGAGGCTAAGCCCGTATGAAACGTTTTTTCGATGTCCTGATGTTTTTGGCCGCTCTTGCGGTCGCCGGGCTTCCTATGGCCTTTATCGCGCTTTTGGTGCGTATTACTTCACGCGGCCCGGCTTTGTACTGGTCGGACCGGGTGGGGAGGGATAACAAGATATTCAGGATGCCTAAATTCCGCACCATGCTGACGGATACCCCTCAGTTGCCGACGCATCAGATGAAAGAGCCTGAGAAATATCTCATCCCGGGCGGCGGCTTTTTGAGGAGATACAGTCTGGATGAACTGCCTCAGTTGTTCAGTATTCTTAAGGGGGATATGAGCTTTGTCGGTCCCAGGCCGGCGCTTTTCAATCAGGATGACCTTGTCGCCCTGCGCACCTCCAAGGGGATACATCACTTGGTTCCCGGCCTTACAGGCTGGGCACAAATAAACGGCCGTGACGAGCTCCCTATTCCGGTTAAGGTGGACTACGACGAATATTATCTAAAAAATCGCTCTTTTCTCCTGGACTTAAAGATCCTGTCCCTTACCCTCATTAGTGCGTTGTCGGCGCGCGGCGTTCACCATTAAGCACCTGTAACCGCTGTTACAGGCGGGGCCGCCGGGCTAATTGATATAATCTCATCGTGGGGACTATCGTACATAAGCACGCGAGGCTGTTCGTCGCCCTGGCGGATATCGGGGCGGTGGCGCTGGCCTATTGGCTGGCCTTCGGCCTGCGCTTCGATTTTAGGTGGCCGGGCAATGAGTGGTACAACTTCACCAGCACGCTCCCTATCGTAGTCGCGCTGCGCCTGTCGGCCTTCTATTATTTCGGCCTCTACCGCGGGCTCTGGCGCTACGCCAGCATAAACGAGCTGGTCTCCATAGTGAAGGCCGTCGTCGTCAGCCAGTTCCTGATAATGGCCGCGGTGCTCTTTGTCCGGCACGGCTCCTTCCCGCGGTCGGTGCTGGTCATCGGGCCGCTGCTGACGCTGTTCCTGGTAGGCGGGATACGCTTCGCCATACGGCTTACGCGCAACTGGCGCTACGGAGTGAAAAAAGGCCCGGTCACGCGGACGCTGGTGTTCGGCGCGGGCGACCTGGGCGAGACCATCGTGCGCGATCTGCAGCGCAACCCGGACACCGGCCGCAAGGTGGTGGCTTTCCTCGACGACAACGCTTTGAAGCGCGGCCGCAGCATACACGGCGTGCCGGTGCTGGGCGGCCGCGAGAAGATAGGCGAGGTCATCGCCCGCAGGCAGATAGACGAGGTGGTGGTGGCCGTGGCGCACGCGCGCGGCCGGCTGATACTGGACCTCATGACCCTTTACAACGCCTCGGGCTGCGAGCGCAAGGTGGAGTTCAAGACCGTGCCCGGCATGGATGAGCTGATAAGCAAGCGCCGGCTGGTCTCCGATATCCGCCGCATAGATGTTTCCGACCTTATGCACCGCCGGGTGGTGGACATAGACATGAGCCCGGTGAAGCGCGCCGTGGCGGGCAAGTCGGTGCTGGTCACCGGCGCCGGCGGCACCATCGGCGCCGAGCTTGCCCGCCAGATAGCGGCCTTCGGGCCGTCGAGGCTGGTGCTGCTGGAGACCCACAATACCGCGCTGTTCTATATCGACAAGGAGCTGCGCGCGGCCGGCTACGGCGGCGTGGTGGTCCCCGTCGCGGGCGATATACGCGACGAGAGTCTGCTCAAGAACGTTTTCGAGACCTACAAGCCCGCCTGGGTGCTGCACGCGGCGGCGCATAAGCACGTGGCGCTGATGGAGGGCAATCCCCAGGAGGCGGTCAAGAACAATACGCTGGGCACCTGGCTGCTGGCCCGCGCGGCCGCGGCTTATAACGTCGAGCGGTTTTTATTGATCTCCACGGACAAGGCCGTGCGGCCGTCGAGCGTGATGGGCGCCACCAAGCGCCTGGCCGAGATGGCCGTGCGCGCTTTCGCCGGCGGGAGTACGCGCTTTATGTCGGTGCGCTTCGGCAATGTGCTGGGCAGCTCCGGTAGCGTGGTAAAGATCTTCCAGGAGCAGATAGCCGCCGGCGGGCCGGTCACGGTCACCCATCCCGACGTCATACGCTATTTCATGACCACCGAGGAGGCCGTCACATTGGTTTTGAAGGCCTGCTCCATGGGCGACGGGGGGGAGATATTCGTGCTGAACATGGGCGAGCCGGTCAAGATAGCCGACCTTGCGCGCAACATGATAATCATGAACGGCCTGGAGCCGGGCAGGGATATCGAGATCTCTTATACGGGCCTGAAGGCCGGCGAGAAGATGTACGAGGAGATGTTCCGCGCCGAGGACGTGCGCCGGGATACGGGGCATTCCGACATTTTCGCGGCGGTGCCCGGCGAGGCCGATTCACTGCTGGGCGAGGGGCAGGTACTTGATCTAAAGGCCGCAGCCGCTTTCGCCGACTTAGGGCCCGTCATGGACCTGATAAAGAGCCTGGTGCCCGCCTACACCGGCTGGCCCAAATCCGGGGACAGTATATCCAATTCCCGCCGCGTTCCTGACATTTCGCCTAATTCGGGGACATAATACCTATTTCGTCCGGTTTTCTCCGGCCGCTCGGCCGGTGATTCCCTGAAATCCTGAAAATCACCCCTTGACGGGCGACACCACGTTGTCGCACCCATGCTTTACGCTATTCCTGGGGCCTGGGCGGGTCTTGACTATGTGTAAACTATAGTGTACGCTATTTATGACAAGAGATGTTACGGTCTACCGGAGCGATACGGGGAGGGAGCCCTTCTCCGAATACGTGGACGCCCTGCGGGACCGTGTGGCTGTCTCCAGGATACGCTTGCGGGTGACGCGGGCTAAGCTGGGCAACTTTGGAGACCATAGGACAGTAGGCAGGGGAGTCATAGAGCTGCGGATAGATCATGGGCCGGGGTACAGGATCTATGTCGGACTGCACGGTGATGAGGTCATAGTTTTACTTTGCGCGGGCAGCAAGTCCAGTCAGCGAAGCGATATCGTAAAGGCCTGGGGTTACTGGGAAGATTTCAAGAGGCAGATATGAAACGGAAATTCAGAAAATACGACGAGTACCTGGACGACGTGCTTAAAGACCCCAAGGAGGCCGCGCTTTATCTTAACGCCGCCGCCGAGAATGGGGACCCCTCACTTATGCTGGAGGCGCTGGCGCAGGTGGTGCGGGCGCACGGTATGGCCAGGACCGCCCGGTCATTGTCTTTGTCGCGCGCTGGTCTCTACAAGACCGTCTCCAGGCGGGGGAACCCGGAGCTGAAGACTTTCCTGGGGATACTCAGGGCCTCGGGCCTTCGAATGTGCTTCCAGCCTTCGCCGCATCGCCATCCTTAAAACATTTTTGTCCCCCCTTGACGGGCGACACGACGTTGTCGCACCCGGGTTTTACACTATTCCTATCCCGTTGGCGGGGAGGGGATATGGGGAGCGTTCCGGAACTGATACGCAAGGGTGAATCTGAGACGGTGGAATTCAAAGAGTCCTTCGGCAAGGACGCGCTGGAGACCGCTTGCGCCTTCGCCAATACGCGCGGGGGGACCATCCTTATCGGCGTTACGGATGCGGGAGTGGTCCTCGGCGCGGCGGCCGGCGAGGCCACGACCAGGGACTGGGTCAACCAGATAGCCCAGGGGATAGGCATACACGCGGCCGTCAGGCGCGTACTAGTGCGCGGTAAGCCCGTTTTCCTGGTATCGGTGCGGGAG
Source organism: Elusimicrobiales bacterium (assembly GCA_032251015.1). Taxonomy (GTDB): domain Bacteria; phylum Elusimicrobiota; class Elusimicrobia; order Elusimicrobiales; family UBA9959; genus UBA2231. The sequence continues at coordinate 965 of JAVVFK010000155.1, read as the reverse complement.
AGCCGCATAAAGCCCGTATTACTGCACGGGCGGGCTTACAGGCGCGCGGGAAGTACCACCCGCCCAATGGGGACCGACGATATCGCCCGGGCCGCCATGGCCAGCGCCGGCGAGACCTGGGACGAGCTTCCGGAGCACAGGGCCGCTATTTCCGATATTTCATTGTCCCGTGTAAGGGAATTCGCGCGGCTGGCCAATAAGATGGGCCGGCGGCCGGTTCCCGCTTCCACGGCGCCCCTGGAACTGTTGCGCAAGCTGGGGCTGGTCCGCGACCGGCGCCCGACACGGGCGGCGATACTGCTCTTCGGCAGGGACCCGCAGAAATACTACGGCGAGGCCATAGTGAAGGCCGGGCGTTTCCGCGGCGAAACGCTGATAGTGGACGACCGGGAGATAGAGGGGACGCTGTTCGACCAGGTCGAGGGGGTGTCCGGCTATTTCCGGGAGCGCCTGGAGACGCGCTTCGAGCGGACCGGGGCGCCGCGCCGGGAGGTCATCTGGGAATATCCGCTGGACGCCCTGCGCGAGGCTGTGGTCAATGCCGTCTGCCACCGGGATTATCTCAGTCGGGCGCAGACGCAGGTCAGAATCTACGATTCGGAGCTGGTGGTTATGAATCCCGGCGGGCTCCCGGGCGGTTTGTCCGTGGCCGCGCTGACCGAGAAGCATGAGTCTCTGCCACGCAACAGGCTCATAGCTAAGATCCTTTATTACGCGGGGCTGATAGAGCGCTGGGGCAGCGGCATCGCCAAGATGGTGGGGGCCTGTTCGGCCGCGGGGCTGCCGGCGCCGGTCTTCGATGCGGGGCAGGGATTCAGCGTATCGTTTAAGAAACCGGTCGTGGCTGGGGCCACTCGGACGCCGTCGTTCGCGGGGAACTCCCTACATTTGCCGCCGAACTCCCTACATTTGCCGCCGAACTCCCTACATTTGCCGCCGAACTCCCTACATTTGCCGGGTTCGCC
>JAVVFK010000154.1:0-5949 GCA_032251015.1 Elusimicrobiales bacterium | reverse complement strand
GCTCCGTCGTTTCCGAGCGCCTGACGACGGAACTGGTGAAGATCGGCAGTCATAAGGTGGTGGAAAGAAGGGAGATAGACAAGGTCTTATCGGAACTCAGGCTTCAGGGCTCCGGGGCTATCGACCCCGAAGCCGCCAAAAAGATAGGCAAACTCCTCAGCGTCGACCTGATCATAGTGGGCACGCTCACCGAACTTCCGGGCGGCTCGCTGGAGATCAACGCCAGGGCGGTCGGCGCCGGTTCCGGGGAGATCCTCGGCGCCGTCGCTTCGCGCGTTAAGAAGGACTGGCTGGGAAGGTACAAGGCTTTTATCCGCGAGGAGAACGAAAAAGAGAAAGCGAGGGCCGGCAGCGCGGAGGCTTTTTATAAAAAAGGGGTCGCATATTCCGACCTGGGCGAATTCGATAACGCTATAGGCAGTTTCGGTCTTGCGCTTTCCCTGGACCCCTCCCGCCGGGAAACATATTTTGCCCGTGGCATGGCGTATATCGAAAAGTTCAAGGCCGACATGGACGCGGAGCACCTGGCAAAGGCAAGAGCGGACCTTTCCCGTGCGATAGAACTCGAACCTGAATATTTGTCGGCATACTTGAACCGGGGGCTGGTGTACGCCGCGGGAAAGGAGTATGGCCCCGCTATAGAAGACCTTTCGAAGGCGGTAGCGCTCTCCCCCGGGTCAGGCTCCGGGTATTCCTACCGCGGTCATGTTTACAACGAGAAAAAAGAATATCAAAAAGCCGTTGCCGATCTTTCCAAAGCCATATCCCTAGAACCGGGCATCGCATCATATTACTTTGGCCGTGCCGCGGCGTATGATGGTAAGAAGGAGTACGATAAAGCGATAGCCGACCTTTCCAAAGCCATCGATATCGACCCCGCCGACGGCGGATACTATCTGAACAGGGGTAATGTCTATAGCGAAATGGGCAGTTGGGATAAGGCGATAGCGGATTTCTCCACGGCCATAGGGCTTGAGCCCGGGACGGTCTACGGATACGTGAACCGGGTACATGCCTACGAAAAGAAGGGCATGTACGGGAAAGCCGTAGAGGATTATAATTCGATCATCGCCATAGACCCTGAAAACCCCGACATGTACTTCGACCGCGCGGCCGCGTACAAGGAACTAGGGGAGGCCAGGAAAGCCGCCGCCGATATCAAAAAAGCGGAGAAGCTCCGGTCGGGGGAGTGAGGTGCCGTTTTTTTGTTAAAAGGCTATAATAATCGTATTCGCGGACATTCCCCTCGCGGGCCGTTCCTGGTCCCAGTGGCCGGTTCCCCCGGGGGGAGAGATCTTCAATAAAGACCGTGGAGGAGGAGAACTAAATGGGCTTTAATCTTCGCAACAGGAATTTTCTCAAGGAACTCGATTTTACCAGGGAGGAACTGACCTTCCTGCTGAAACTGGCCGGCGACCTCAAAGAGGCCAAGTACGCCGGCACCGAACGGCGGAAGCTCGAAGGCAAGAACATCGCCCTCATTTTCGAGAAGACCTCCACCCGCACCCGCTGCGCCTTCGAAGTGGCCGCCCACGACCAGGGCGCCCACGTGACCTACCTGGAGCCTACCGGCAGCCAGATGGGCCATAAGGAGACCGTCAAGGACACCGCCCGCGTCCTGGGCCGCATGTACGACGGCATCGAATACCGCGGCTTCGGCCAGGAGATAGTCGAGGAACTGGCCAGGTACGCCGGCGTCCCCGTCTGGAACGGCCTGACCAACGAGTGGCACCCCACGCAGATGCTGGCCGACGTGCTGACGATGACCGAGCACTGCTCAAAGCCTCTCGAGAAGATCTCCTACGCCTTCGTCGGCGACGCCCGCTTCAACATGGGCCGCTCGCTGCTCGTCATAGGCTCGATACTGGGCATGGACGTTCGCATCTGCGCGCCCAAGGCCCTGCTGCCCGACGCGGAACTGATAGCGAAGTGCAAGGAGATCGCCAAAACCTCCGGCGCCCGCGTCATGATAACCTCCAACCCGGCGCAGGCCGTCAAAGGCGTCGATTTCATCCACACCGACGTGTGGGTCTCGATGGGCGAGCCCAAGGAAGTCTGGGCCGAGCGCATCAAGCTGCTCAAGCCCTACCAGGTCACGCCGGCGCTGATGAAGAAATCCGGCAACAGGAACGTCAAGTTCATGCACTGCCTGCCGGCCTTCCACAATGCCGACACCAAGGTGGGCAAGCAGGTCAGCGAGCAGTTCGGCCTCAAGAACGGCATCGAGGTGACCGAGGATGTCTTCGAGTCGCCCGCCTGCGTCGCCTTCGACCAGGCGGAGAACCGCATGCACACCATCAAGGCCGTCATGGTGGCCACGCTGGGCGCCTGAACCGCCCCGCCCGCAAAAATGACGCCCGCCTCGCGCGGGCGTCTTTTTTGTCCGGACGGCCCGGGAGCCGGTTCCCGGGGTTGAGCGGCGGCGGAAAAAGTTGGTAGAGTGTGGGATATCAGGATAGGAGGGGAAGATGAAAAAAATGACCTTAATTTGCGCGGCGCTGCTGGCGCTCTCGCAGGCCGCTTACGCCATGGACGCGGAAAAGACCGCAAAGACCCTGCTGGACGCCTACAAGGCGCGCGACGTCGAGACCGTCAAGGCCAATGTCTCCGGCATAGTCGCCAACGCCGTAAGCCCCAAGTATTTCGAAGAGGGCTCGATAAAGAAATACATAAAAGACCTCAAGAACTGGGACGGCAAGATCCGGGAGATACGCTACGCGAAGTCGCCCTTCGGCTCCATGGCGGCCGCTCATTACGACGACAGCCCCCGCAAGGGCCGGCTTCGCGCCATCGTCCTGACCAGGATGAAAGGCGGCAAGTGGGTGCAGTTCGCCAACGGCTTCGAAGAGATGAAGGTCAAGGAGTTCAAGGACGAATATTCCTCCGAGCTGACCGAAGGCAGGGAAGAGGAGGCCGGACTGAAGGGCGCCCTAGGCAAACTGGGCCTGTTCGGGAAGAAAGGCTCCAAGGGCAAGTCCGGCAAGGCGGCCGGCGGCGCGCATAAGGGATATTCCTTCGAGACGGCCGACGGCGGCACGGGCGACGCTCCCACCACGGCTCAGCTCGAAAAAGCCTTCAAGGGCCTCAGCGAGGATAATTTCTTCCTTACGCTCAACGGCCCCGACGGCTTCATGCAGGGTTCCTGGATGGAGAAAGGCCTGGACATGCAGTACAAGGACGAGAGCGGCCAGTTCAACTGCAAGAACGCCGTTCCCAACGACGAGGCGCTAAAGATGTTCATCGGCTATCTCGAGGGCGGCGACGCCTGGAAGAAGGCCTGCGACTGGGCTCCGATGGAGTGAGCCCGTACGCAGAATCTCGTCGTGAACCGAGACCGGGAGGTGTACTATGACGCCGCGGGCGAATATTCTCGTATATCTGTTCCTGTTCCTGCTCGTCCCGCTCTGCTCCGCGCAGAGCGTGGACGAGTTTTTGAAAGAGGGGAGGGAGGCGCGCGATTCCAATACGCGCGAGGTCATCTACACCAGGGCGCTCAAGAAGCATCCTTCGTCGGCTAAGCTCTACCACGAGCGCGGCGTGGCCCATGGCGTCATGGAGCATCACGACCGGGCCGTGGCCGATTTTTCCAAGGCGATAGAAATGGACCCGGGCTACGCCATGGCCTACAAGAACCGCTGCCTTGCCTATCACCGCCTCAAGAAATACCCGGAATCCGCCGCCGACTGCGCCAGGTACGCCGGCATGGAGCCGGGCGACGCCCACGGTCACTACATGCTCGGCGTGAACTACACGAACATGAAGAAGCTGCCCGAGGCCGAGCGCGCCCTGGACAAGGCGGAAGAGCTGGATCCGTCATACAAGGACAACGGCACCGTGCGGCAGATGCGCTATATCATAAAGAAGGAAAAACGGAAGAACCCCGGCCTTTTCAAAGAGAAGGCGCCCGCTCCGTTGCCGGAAGACGCGCCGGCGGCCGTTCCCGCGGACGCGTCCAAACCCGCGCCCGCCGCGGAAGCCGCCGCCACCGCTAAAGCCTTCAAAAAGGAACCTTCCAAAGTGAAAACGAAGGTCCTGCTGAACAAGGCCCGCTCCAGGATGAGAAGGGATAAGTACGACGAGGCGATAGCGCTTTACGACGAGGCCCTCGCCCTGGAACCCGACGTCCCCGCGATCAGGGCCTCGCGCGCCTACGCCGAATACGAAGCGGGAAAGAAAGAGGAAGGGCTGGCGGCTCTTGCCGTAATTCTCAAGGAGTATCCCGCCTGCGCCAAAGTCTATATCTACAAGGCGATGATAAGCGCCGAGTCCGGCGACGCGGATAAGGCGGAAGCCGAACTGGCCCGGGCCGCGGAGCTCGACGAGGATATCAAGAGGGATTTCGAATACAACACGGCGAAGAGAGCGGCGCGAAAGGCCCGGCGGCGGTCGCGGTAACCTACCCCTCCGCGAGATGCTTGTAGACCGTCGCCAGCGTGATGTAGATGGGCACGGCCAGCAGCGCGCCCGCCGCGCCCCATACCCAGCCCCAGAACAGCACCGACATGAAGACCAGCGTCGGCGAGATGGTGAAGATCCTGCCCTCCAGGCGCGGGTCGAGGTAGTTGCCTATGATCTGGTTGAGCACCGTGAGCCCCGCCAGGACCACCAGGGCCTGTCCCGGACCGTGCATGGCGAAGACCAGCAGCGTGGGGGGGATCACCGCCGCGATGGAGCCGATGTAGGGGATATAGTTGAGCAGGAATATGAGCACGCCCCAGGCGAAGGCGTAGTCCGTCCCCGTCGCCCATAGCCAGAGCCCTCCCAGTACGCCGGTGGTCACGCTGACCCCGGTGCGCAGCAGCAGGAACGTCCGTACCTGGCGCGCGATGCCCTCTATCATCCTCGCCGTCTCCGGCGACTCCAGCGGTCCGCTGCCGGCGGACATCCGCTTCTTCCATTTATCCGTCTCGCCCAGCATCAGCAGCGTCAGGAAGAAGATGATCAGCAGCATGGCGGAGAGCGACCAGGCCGAAGTTACGCCGGCCGTCAGGATCTCCATCGCCGCGCCCGGCGAGAGCCCCCAATGCCCGATGAGGTCTTCGGGCAGCGGCAGACGGTTGCGGGACGCCCAGTCCGCCAGGACGAACCAGTACTGCTTCAGTTCCCCCGTATGCTGATAGATATTGCGGGCCATGACCGAAAGGATGAACGCGGTCATTCCGGAGAATACCGTCAGGGCCGTCACAAAAGTGACCATAGCCGCCGTCACTCCCACCCAGGCGAAGCGGCGCGGCAGCCGCGCATTGACGCGCGCCTGCACCGGGTAGACCAGCATGACGGCGAAGATCGCCAGGGCGAAAGGAATGAAAATTACGCTCAGCGCCTTGAGCGCAGCGACCGTCAGGACGGCGGCGATCAGGCCCAACAGCCATACGGTCGTTTTGCCCGCCCCGCGCGCGGTTATAGATGAATCCATTACCCCTCCCGGCGGCCGGTACTGCGCCGCCGATCCCATCATATAATAAACTACCGCGTCCGTTTCAACCCCGTCTTGCCGCTGACCCCGCCGGAGTCCGCTTAGCGGGCGGGCTCAAAATTAAAAAACCCCTTTCGGGGTTTTTAAATTGGCGCTGTTTTCAGGATAAAGTTCGAACCTTCTTCGCGCAACATCCCGAGGAAACATTATAAATACCGCTCCAGCGCCCGTCCTGGGGTCGAAAAGGTAGGCCGATCTTATCCGCGAGATGCCGCACGGTCGGCCACGCAGCGCGGCCGCCCATGCTTCGCCGCTAGGAAGGGCGTTCGCAGGGCTCGGCACTAACGCGCCTTCGCACCTGCTCCCAAGGTAGGCTGCATCTTATTGTGCACCTCCTATGCGCGGCCTGCTGGCCGCTCCCGTCCGCCTTCGGCGTCCGTACAACGCAGGGCCGTACGGCTCTTCCGGGTTTGCTGTGCGTAAAACATAGCGCTTTTCATTGGGGAAACGCTCTTTGAAAACTTGACACGTTT
>JAVVFK010000153.1:0-5989 GCA_032251015.1 Elusimicrobiales bacterium | reverse complement strand
CGCGCACCAGCGCCTGCGCGGCCATGTGTATGACTATCTCCGGTGCCGCGTCAGCCATGGCCCGCTTCAGCCTGCCGGCGTCGCGGACATCGGCAATGACGGAGCGCATCCGCGCGTTCAGCCGGCAGAGTTCAAAAAGGCTGGGATTGGTCGGCGGCTTGAGGGCGTAGCCCGTCAGCCGCGCGCCCAGGGAATCGAGCCATATCGAGAGCCAGGCTCCTTTGAAGCCGGTATGGCCCGTCAGGAAAACGCGCTTTCCATCCCAGAATCCCTTCATTTCCAGATCTTCCACGGGGCCTTGCCCGACTTCCACATCGCGTCCAGGTCGTTCTTGTCGCGCAGCGTGTCCATGCATTTCCAGAACCCCTCATGCTTATAGGCGCTGAACTGCCCGGCCGCGCAAAGTTTCTCCATAGGGGAACGCTCCCATATTTCGGATTCCTCGTCCCGTATGTACTTGAAGACCCCCGGCTCCAGGACGAAGAAGCCGCCGTTTATCCAGGCGCCGTCGCCCATGGGTTTCTCCTGGAAAGAGCGGACCTTTCCGGAGGCGGACATGTCTACGGCGCCGAAGCGGCCCAGGTTCTGTATGGCGGTCATGGTGGCCAGGCCCTTCTGCTTCTTATGATAAGCCAGCAGCTTCTTCAGGTCCACGTCGGAGACGCCGTCGCCGTAGGTCAGCATGAAAGGATTCTTGTCCAGGTATTTCTCCACGCGCTTTATACGGCCGCCCGTCATGGTGTTGAGCCCGGTATCCACCAGCGTTACCTTCCAGGGCTCCGCTTTGCAGTGGTGTATTTCCATGCAGTTCTTCTTCATGTCGATGGTCACGTCCGTCTGGTGCAGGAAATAGTTGGCGAAATACTCCTTGATCATGTAGCCCTTGTAGCCCAGGCAGATGACGAACTCATGAAAACCGTAATGCGAATACTGCTTCATGATGTGCCAGAGTATGGGCTTGTCCCCTATCTCGGCCATCGGCTTCGGCTTAAGATCGGTCTCCTCGCTTAGACGAGTGCCCATACCGCCGGCAAGTATGACTACTTTCATGGTTCGCTCCTTAACGATAGATGCTAAAGACTCCAGTACGCCATCCCGGCCGCGCCGGCGGCAGCCGGGTCATAGGCCGATTTTACGTCTATCAGAACGGGCTTGCCGCCCATCAGGGCGGCCACGCTGGACAGCGGGAGGACCTTGTAATCCTGGTGCGCCACCGCCACCACCACGGCGTCGGCGGGCTTGAGCTTGTCGAAAGGGACCAGTTTCACTCCGTACTCGCGCCCCGCCTCGGCCGGGTCGGCCAGCGGGTCTGAGACCTGCACGGTGAGGCCGTAATCCTGCAGTTCGCGGATAATGTCGGCCACCTTGGAATTGCGCAGGTCGGGGCAGTCCTCTTTGAAAGTGATGCCCAGCACGGTGACGGTGGCGCCGCAGGGGTTATGGCCCGCCCGCACCATCTCCTTGACTGTCTTCTGGGCGATGAACTTGCCCATGCTGTCGTTTATGCGTCGGCCGGCCAGGATGACCTGCGGTATGTACCCTATCTTCTCGGCCTTATGCGTCAGGTAATACGGGTCCACGCCTATGCAATGTCCCCCCACAAGGCCGGGGCGGAATTTAAGGAAGTTCCACTTTGTGGCGGCGGCGGCGAGCACCTCGGAGGTGCGTATGCCCATCCGGTCGAATATTAGGGCGAGTTCGTTCATCAGCGCGATGTTGATGTCGCGCTGGGTATTCTCGATGACTTTGGCGGCCTCGGCCACTTTTATCGACGAGGCCTTGTGCAGCCCGGCCTCGAGCACCGAGCCGTAGACCAGGGAGATGGTCTCCAGGGATTCCGCGTCCATGCCGGCGACGACCTTTTTAATTTTGGTGAAAGAGTGTTCTTTATCGCCGGGGTTTATGCGCTCGGGGCTGTAACCGACCTTGAAATCGGTCCCGCACTTGAGGCCGGAGCACCTCTCCAGCACGGGGACGCAGTCCTCCTCGGTGGCGCCGGGATACACCGTGGATTCATAGACCACGATATCGTCTTTTTTGAGCGCCTTGCCGACGGTCTCCGAAGCCTTGAGAACCAGGGACATATCGGGCTGGTTGGCGGAATCCACCGGCGTGGGGACGGCGACTATGTGAAAATCGGCGCCTTTCAGTACGGCGACCTCGTCGGTATAGACCAGGTCGGCGGCCTTGAGTTCTTCGGGGGACACTTCCCCGGTACGGTCATTTCCGCCGGCCAGTTCGACCAAGCGCGACTTGTTTATATCGAAAGCGATGACCTGCGTCTTCTTACCGAAGGCCACCGCCACCGGCAGCCCCACGTATCCCAGGCCTATGAGCGAAATTTTTCTTTTCATTTCTTCCTCGCCATAAGTTATTCTTCCAGCAGCCATTCCCAGGCCGGCACTATCCTCACGTCCTTGCCGGCGGCTTTTTCACGGCCGGAGGCATCCATGGTCACTATGGTCATGGAAGAGGCCCCGAAGCGCTCCACTGCGCCCGCCAGGGCGCGCAGTTCCCGCTCCCTGGTCCCCGGCGCGTCCATTGCGCTGCATACCTGTATAAACTCGGGAGCCCCGCCGCCGGCGGGCCGGCAGAGAAAGTCCACCTCGTGGCCGCGCCTCGCATCGCTGTAATAGACCGGGGAACGGCCGCGGCGCAGCAGTTCCAGGAAGACGAGATTTTCCAGCAGGCGGCCTTCGTTCCTGCCGCCGGAGACGGATATGGCGCGCAGCATGGCCGTATCTATGCCGTATATCTTGCGCGGCAGACGCACGCGCTGCCTGGCTTTGTGCGAAAAAGCCTCCACGGCGAAAAAGAGGTACGCCTCCTCCATGTAGGAGAGATAATTCTTGACGGTATGAACGCTCCCGATGGAATAAGCGTCCGCTATGTTCTTATAGGAGAACCGCGAGGCGAAGTTATCCGCGGTATAAAGGGCTATGTCCCTGAGGGTCCTTATATGCCGTACGCCGTGGCGGACGGCTATATCCTGGACCAGGACCTTGTCGTAAAGGTCGCGGAGATATGACTTTTTGTCGTTTATTAGAGGCAGCTCCGGGAAGCCGCCCCGGTCGAAATAGCCGGCGAAGGCCGAGGCCAGGGCCGCCCTGGCGCGGGTGCCGTGGGAGCGCGCGCTGGTCCCCTGACCGGCGGGCTCGCGCCCTTCCGAGCGCAGGTATTCCCGGAAAGAATACGGGTATATCTCGAAAACCTTATGACGGCCGGTGAGATGCGTGGCCAGGTCGCGGCTCAGCAGATGCGCGTTGCTGCCCGTGACGACGACTTTGGTGCCGCCGCGCTGCAGGCGGGAGGCGAAAAGCTCCCACCTGGCGATATTCTGTATTTCATCGAGCAGGAGATACCTGAACCCGGGGCGCAGTTCATGCAGGGTCTCCAGGAGCAGGTCCAGGTCGCCCGTCTTCAGGTCCGCCAGTCTTTCGTCGTCGAAATTGACGTAGGCATAGGGCAGGCCGCGCAGGACGCGATGGGCCAGGACGGATTTGCCGCAGCGGCGGACGCCGCTTATCACTTTTATCAGGCCGTCGGACAAGGACCCGCGCAGCTCACCCTCCAGGAGGCGTTCGACCCGGCACCTGGACAGGATGGCCGGAATATCCTCCGTCTGGTCCGCGATGACCTGCCTTAATTTCGCTTTCTCTATCATGTTTAGACTCTACCACTTATTGCAACACACTGCAACAAGTTGCCGATTTAGTGCATTATACTGCGATAAATCTCCAGGCCGCCTTATCAGGCCCTGGCGGCGCTTTTGCGGCCATAAATGTCGCCGAACCGGACTATGTCGTCCTCGCCGGTGTATTCCCCGTTCTGCACCTCGATCATCTCCAGCGGCACGCGGCCGGGGTTCTCCAGCCTGTGCGAAGTGGACTTGGGAACGTAGGTGCTCTCGTTCTCGTGCACCATGGAAACCGTCTTGCCTATCGTGACCCTGGCCGTCCCCTTTACGATTATCCAGTGCTCGCTGCGGTGATAATGCAGCTGATGGCTGAGCTTCTGGTTGGGCTTCACCACTATGCGCTTGATCTTGTAACGCGGGCCCTCTTCCAGGATAGTGTAGGCGCCCCAGGGACGGTAAGTGGTTGTATGTTCCACCACTTCCTTGCGCTTGCGCGCCTTTAGAAGGTCCACCACTTCCTTGACCCGCTGGGCCTGGCCTTTCTTCACCACCAGCAGGGCGTCCTCGGTATCGATAATGATAAGGTCCTTCACGCCGACGGCGGAAATAAGCCGCTTGCCGCCGTAGACCGTGGTATTGCGGGTATCGAGGTCCAGCACGTCGCCGATATTGACGTTGCCCGCCGCGTTGGGCTTTACGACCTCGTGCAGCGAGTCCCAGGAGCCCACGTCCGACCACAGTATGCTCATGGGCAGTACCGCGGCCCGTTTGGACTTCTCCATGACCGCGTAGTCGATGGAGATGGACGGCATATTTTTAAAGTCGGAGATCATTTTGGCGAGCTTCGCCCCCATCCTGCGGCTTATCTCGGGAGCGTGGGCCCTGAACTCGGCGAGCATGGTGCCTATCGTGAACGAGAACATGCCGGAATTCCAGTAGTAGTCCCCGGCCCTGAAATACTTCTCGGCGGTCTTAAGGTCCGGTTTCTCGGCGAACCTGGCCACCTTGAATACCCCTCCGCCCTGCGAGCCGCCTTTGCGGATGTAGCCGTAACCGGTCTCGGGACGGGAGGGCTTTATGCCGAAAGTGACTATGGCGCCGGCATGGGCGGCCGCTTCGGCCTGCCCGGCGTATTCCGCGAATTTCTCTACCGGCTCTATGATATGGTCGGAGGGGCAGATGAATATAACCTCGTCCTTGCCGCACTTGAGCTTCTCCTGGCAGTATTTGACCACCAGGGCGATGGCCGGCGCGGTATTGCGCCCGACGGGCTCCAGTATGACGTTGTCGGCTATTGCCGGCGAAACGGAGCGCAGGTCCTCCTGCACGTGAAAGCGGTAATCCTCGTTGGTGATGACGAAGATATCCTTAAGCGGCACGACCGCCGCCAGCCGTTCCACCGTCTGGCAGAGCAGCGATTTTCCGCCGTTGAGCTTTATGAACTGCTTGGGCAGGCCGTAGCGGGAAACCGGCCACAGCCGCGTACCGGACCCGCCGGCGAGTATAACAGCTTTCATAGTTCTCCCATAATAGGCATGATCTTACCCAGTATATCCTCTTCCGTTTTTATGGCGGCCAGGGGCTTGAGCCTTTCAATTACGGCTTTTTTATCCAGGGCCGCGCCTTGCCGCGCCACTATGGTGCGCAGGTCAGCCAGGTCTTTATCCCTGCAGGCGAAAGCTTTCATCACGGCCAGATCCTCGGCCGAGCAGGTGAGCAGCCTTACCGCCGGCGAAAAATCGAAGTAGGACGCCCTGTCGATTATCTCTTCCTCGAAGTCGAAAGCGGCGAACGTGATATCGAACTTGGCGCCGTTGCCGGCTTCCACCAGCAAAACCCTGTTATCGCGCGCGAACGCCACGGCGTCATTTATCCTGGGCCGGTACGCGGCGGTTATTTCGCGCGCCACTTCTTCTTCCCTGCCGAGACCGGTCAGCAGGGAGATATCCGCGTCCAGCGTAAGGCGGGGCTCCCCCCAGCGCTGAAGGGCTATGCCGCCTATAAAACAGAATTTCCAGTGTTTGCCGGCCAGAAATCGCTGCAGTTCGCCGGCGGCTTCGAAAAGAGTCTTCACGGGCGCAGCCTCCTGAAATATTTCTGCATCTCCACCAGCCCGGACAGAGGGCGGTTATAAGTTTTCATAGCGCACAGATACGCGTCTTCAAGCATAAGAATGGCCTTGGCCGTGCCGCCGGCGGCTATCTCGGCCTGCCGTACAGGCTCCATGGCCCGGGCGGAACGCATCCACTGTCCGGCGCAGGCGCGCATATCCTTATCGGTCATAGTTGCACCTTCTTTCCGTCCAAGCGGGCGAGTTCGGCCTCTATCATTATGCGGGTCAGTTCCTCGAAT
>JAVVFK010000152.1:0-6028 GCA_032251015.1 Elusimicrobiales bacterium | reverse complement strand
CTTTGAACGTATTCACGGCTTCGGCCACGCTGGCGGACGGCATCGACCCGGACCTCAAACTTTCCGGGCAGACCGTATCCTTCGAGTTCCTGGCCGGCACCGCCACTTATTACGGTTCCGGGGTCACCGATGCCGCGGGCCTGGCGGTGTATTCGTTCACGGCCCCTCCGGCCACGGGCGATTACCAGCTGCGGGGGCTGTTCGCGGGCGACGGGACCTACTACCCGGCCCTGGAGTCAAGCACCGTAACCGTCTCCGCACGACCCGTACTGATCTCCCTGCCGGACGCCGAAACCCGGATAGACGAGCTTTTCCGCGCCAGCGCCACGCTTACCGACCAGGAAACTTCCGTGCCGGTAGGGGAGCGGCTCATCACGTTCACCTTCGGGAGCAGTTCCGGGGCCTATACGGCCGCCGACGGACTGGCCACGGTGGAATTCTCCGCGCCTTCTTCGTCGGGAACTTTCCGTATCGACGCCTCATTCTCCGGCGACACGACCTACGCCTCCGCCTCTTCCTCGTCCTCGCTTACCGTGATCCGGCGCCCCGCAATGCTGACCGGCCAGGACGCCTCCGGGATAATCGACGAAGTCTTCACCGCCACCGCGACACTGGCGGACGCGCTCAACGCCGCGCCGGCCGCGGGCAGGCCCCTGGCTTTCGTTTTCTCCGGCAGCACTTTCACCGCCGATACCGACGCGGAGGGAATGGCCGTCTCCACTTTCACCGCGCCGGGGGCCGCCGGCCTTTATTACTCCGAGATCAGTTTTGACGGGGACGCGCGCTACCTGCCGGTCTCCACCACGGTGCAGCTCACCGTGGACAAGCGTCCCGCGGCAATAGACGCGTGGCCGGTGACGGCGCGGGCGGCCCAGGTTTTCACCGCCTCGGCCGCTCTGCGCGACGTTCTCGACCCCGGCTACGGCCCCGAGGGCAGGGAGATACTTTTCGTGTTCGAAGGCAGCAGTTTCACGGCCCTGACCGACCCGCAGGGCGTAGCGGTCTCCACCTTCATGGCCCCGGCCTCCAGTACCTCGCTGCGCCTGGACGTATCCTTCGCCGGGGACGGTCGCTACCACGTCGCCTCCGCCTCCGCGGCTGTAACGGTGCTGCGCCGCCTCTCCCTGATAACGCTGGAGCCCGTCACGACCCGGACGCTGGACGTCTTTTCCGCCACCGCGACGCTCCAGGACCTGGCCGATCCGTCGGTATTCGCCCCGGGCAGGGATATAACTTTCACCTTCTCTCCTTCCAACGTCGGCGCCGTCACGGACGCCGCCGGCATAGCCGTCTCGACTTTCTCCGCGCCGGTCTCGTCCGGGGTCTACACGGTGGAAGCCAGCTTCGCGGGCGACGCGGTTTACGAGGAAAGCTATTCCAGCGGGACGGTTATAGTCCTTCAGCGTCCGGCGGACGTAATAGTCCCTGACGGCTCCGCCTATCCTTACGAACAGTTCACGGCTTCGGCGACCCTGGCCGACGCCGCCACCCTGGCGCCGGCTCCTGACCGCCCGGTCCTTTTCAGCCTGGACGGTACGCAGGAAGCGGGCGCGACCGGAGAACTGGGATTAGCCACGGCCGCTTACGCCACTCCCGCCGCTTTCGGAGACTATGAGCTGACGGCCGACTTCGCCGGGGACGCGACCTACGCCGCGGCATCCGGCTCCGCCACCGTTTCCGTGATGCAGCGCCCCACGGAAATCGGCACGCTCGACCTTTCGGCCGTCGCGCTGGACGTTTTCATAGCCAGCGCCTCGATCACGGACGTAAGGTTCGGTCTCCCGGTGGAAGGAAAAGATATAGTCTTCCTCTTCGAGGGGCACGAGAGCACGGCGACTACCGACTCCGAGGGGCGCGCCTGGGCTCAGTTCAACGCACCCGTCGCCTCGGGAACCTACGTCTACGGCGCGGAATTCCGGGGGGATCAGGTCTACGCGGTGTCCTCGGCCACCGGAGCCGTCACCGTCCTGACGCGCTTCACCAGGGTGATCGTGCGCGACGCCAACGCGAACGTGGGAGAACCCTTCACCCTTTCCGCCACGCTGACCGACCCCGCTTTCGAGGACGACCAGCCCGGGTACTTCGTGCCCGGGGGACGTGTCGAATTCAAGTTCAAGGACCGCAGCGACACCACGCTGGACACCGCCTACGGGTATACGAACGAAGTGGGCGTAGCCACCGTAACGCTTAACGGCCCCAGCGCGCCGGACGTCTATTACTATACCGCCCGGTTCGAAGGCGATTACACGTATTCCGCCAGCAGCGGAACGGCCATGGTGAAGGTCGGGCTCCTGACCTCTCTGGTCGCTTTCGACGTGGAGACCATGGCGCTGGAGAATTTCACCGGCAAGGCGAAGCTCACCGACTATTTATCCACGGCCTTGAACGACAAGGCTATAAGGTTCACTTTCCTGGGCACGAACGGTTCCGGCATGACCAACGCGGGCGGCGACGCGGGAATAGCGTCGTCCACCTTCACCGCCCCCGCCTCCTCCGGCACTTATTATTATAACGCCTACTTCGACGGCGACTCCATTTACTCCGCCAGCGACTCCACGGCCACCATAACGGTCAGGCTGCGCCCCTCGGGCCTCATCGCCTACCCCATCGAGACCGTGGCTTACAGCTCATTCACGGCCATGACGCTGCTTTCCAACATACTGCCGCCCTACGCCGCGATCGGCGGGCGGAACGTCGAGCTGTACTTCAACGGCAGCACCGTGCCGGCCAATACCGGCGCCGAGTCCGGGGTGGCCTCGGCCGTATTCTTCGCGCCTTTCTCCTCCGGCACGTACAACTATCACGCTTACTTCGCAGGAGACGACACCTACGACGCCTCCTACGGAACCGGGACCCTCACCGTGACACTGCGTCCCACCAATATGCTGTCCTACGGCGTCTCCGACCTGACGGCCGGCAGCACCTTCACCGCGCGCGTACAGATAAAGGACAATGCGAACATTCCCGTCCGCGGGCTAAGCGTCGACTTCAATTTCGAAGGACATTTCGGCGTGGGGGAAACTAACCAGGACGGAATGGCTGAATACGTCTTCACCGCGCCGGCCTCCAGCGGCACCTACACCTACTATGCCGTCTTCTATGGCGACGAGCGCTACGCCGGCAGCGGGGGTTCCGGGGAGGTCGTGGTAGGCCCCAGGCCCACCATGCTCGTCACTTCCGCGGTCTCTTCGAAACTGGGGTCCCCGCTAGACCTGTCCGCCAGGCTGCTCGATACCGCCAGCCGGTCCGGCATCTCCGGCAAGAGCATAAGTTTCTACTTCGGCGGCTCAACCCTGACAGCGGCCACGGACGAGTTCGGAATATCCAGCGTCACCTTCGCCTCGCCGTCCTCGACCGGATCGTATGTCTACGAAGCGGAATTCGAAGGGGATGGCCTTACTTACATCGGGAGTTACTCCTCCTCCCCGGTCACGATCGCTCTCAACTTCACGCAGTTGGAGGCCCGGGGGGACCTGGCCATAAAGATCTTTGAGCCGCTGGCCGTCGAAGCCACTCTGAAGGACTCTATCGGAGTACAGATGCCGGACATGCCGGTCGTATTCGCCTTCGAAGGCGAAGAAACTACCAGCGTAACCAGCGGCGTAGGCAAGGCTACCGCCACTTTCTCGACCCTGCTGCTGCCGTCCACCGGGACGTTCAATTTCACGGCGGAATATCCCGGCGATACGCTCTTCGTGGCCTCCAGGGACACGACTAACGTCGTCAGCGTCCAACGGAGGGATTCGCTGCTGACGGCCGGGGACGTCACCACCACCCCGGGCAAGTCCTTCACGGCCGCCGCCACCCTGCTGGACAACGTGAACGACAGCCTTTTCACCGGCGCGGCGGTATCCGGCAAGGCGATCGTTTTTGAGTTCCACGACTCCACCTTCACGCATGTCTCCTCCGCGACGACGTCGGCGCTGGGAGTCTCCAGCGCGACGTTCACCGCCCCAGTCTCCACGGGCGCGTACCTGATGACCGCCCGGTTCGCCGATGACGACGGCTTCTACGCCGGAGCCCTCTCCTCGGCGACCGTGACGGTGCTTACGGACGACGGGAGCGGACTCATCAGCACCTGGCTGCGCGTAGAATTCGCCGAAGCGTACATCGGCCAGATCTTTACCGCTTCCGCCACCCTGACGGCCTCCAACATCCCGGTGACCGGCAAGCCCGTCCTTTTCGAGTTCTTCACCGGTATAACTACCTATACCGCCGCCGGCTGGACCGACGGGATAGGCCTGGCTACCGCCGCTTTCACGGCGCCGCTCTCCTCCGGCGTCTACAGCCTGGCAGGCTCGTTCGCCGGGGACATGGACTACTCGGCGGCTTCCGGCACGGCCACGCTCACGGCTTCGCGCTACCCGACAAGCCTGACCGCACTGGACCTGTCCGCTTTCGCGGGAGAGGATTTCACCGCCAAAGCCGTTCTCCGCGACGACTACACCGGACTTGACGTAGCCGGAAAGACCGTGACTTTCGAGTTCTATAACGGCGTCTCCACTTCCTCGGTCTCCGCCGTCACCAGTTCTACCGGCACGGCCGAAGCCGTATTCACGGCCCCGCCCGTGCCCGGCAACTACTCCTATACGGCCCGCTTCGAGGGCGACGGGACCTACGTGGAAGCCTTCGACACAGCTTCGGTATTGCTGGCCTCGCGCGGGTCCAGCACTTTTCTGGTAGGATACGAGGTCTTCATCGGGACCGGCGAAGTCTTCGCCGCTTCAGCCACTCTCACCTCCAGCGGATATCCCGTGCCCGGCAAGCCCGTCACCCTCACTTTCCAGGGGACGGCCCTCATATCCACCACCAACGCGTCCGGCGTGGCGTTCTCGACCTTCACCGCCCCCGCGTCGAGCGGCACCTTCGTCTACGCCGCATCCTTCGACGGCGATCCTCTTTACAACGCCGCGGTATCGACGGGCACGGTCCTGGTGGTCCTGCGCAAGGAACCCGAGCAGCCGGCCCTTACGGTGGTCATGGACAGCACTTCCACCGTAACCCTCGCCTGGACCCCCGCCGCCAAATACCCGGAGCAGGTGGCTGGATACCTGGTTGAAACATCCGACGCGCTGCGCGCCGGCTGGAGCCAGCAGGGCTATGTTCCCAGCACGGCGCCCGCGCTGGGCTATACCTGCGATATCGACCCGGACAAAGCCACGTATATAAAGGTAAGAACGAAGCTTTCGGACGGGCAGGAAAGTGGTACGTCCCTGGTGGTGGAAGTGCCCCCGGCCGCCCTGGCCGTGCAGCGGAAGCCCAACTATTACTATATGAGCGTGGACAACAGCGCCTGGGTGAAGATACCGGGCGAAGTCATGGACAAAGTCGCGGGCGACTCGTCCTTCGCCCTGGAGATAGAACCCAGGAGCATGCCGGGCTTCCTGTCCTCCTACGAGATAAAGCCGTCCGTCTCGTCCGAGGCGCTCGCCGAGGCCGTAAAGACCAACGACCGCAGGGGAATGCGCCTGGCTTTCTCCTACCCCCAGAGCGGAACCTCCCCGTCGGCCGCCGGACGGGTTTCCGTGCACTGGTTCAACGGGGTGGAGTGGATAAACATAGGCGGGGAAATAGACGCGCTGACCGGCGAGATATACACCAACTCCCGCATCCTGGGGGAATTCGCCCTGAAGGCGGCCCCGCTGGCCACGGAATTCACGCTGACCAAGGTAGCACCCCGCATATTCACCCCGGACGAACCATCCGATTCCTTTAACCGGGCCAGGTTCTATTTCGCGGGCAGCGCGGGAGCGGAAGTCACCATAAGGATATTCGACGTGACCGGGGCCCTGGTGCGCAGGAACCTGGAAGCGGAAATGGCGAACGTGATGTTCTGGAACGGCCGCGATCAGAGCGGGACCCTGGTCAGAGGCGGAATCTACGTCTACCAGGTGGAGTGCGGGGAGAAAGTGATAACCGGGACCGTGGTGGTGGCGAAATGAAACGGCCTGAGACCATCTTCCTGAAGCGAGTCCTGCCCGCCCTGTGCTTGGCGGCCCTGGCGGGCGCGCCCGCGCGCGCCGCTTTC
>JAVVFK010000151.1:0-6056 GCA_032251015.1 Elusimicrobiales bacterium | reverse complement strand
ACCGCGGCCAGGAACAGGTCTTCCCCGTCGCCGGAGCGCAGGGCGCGCGCGAAACGCAGGCGCCCGGCCGACTCCTCGGCGGCGGCCCGGCCGTACGGCTTCGCCGCGGCGCGTTCCAGGGAGTTCAGCGCCGCCTCCTCGCGGCCGGCCTCGAGATGCGCGGCGGCGGCGCTCATCTCTTTCTCCCACGCCAGCGGGGTCAGGACGGACAAGGCCGAGGCGGCGGCCAGCGTGCCCGCGAAGGCGGCCGCGGGCCGGCCGGGAAGTTCCGCCCATTCCTCCCCGGAAGCGGGCAGTTCGCGGCCGGCCAGCACGCAGAAAAGCCAGAAATTAGCGGGCAGCGACAGGCCGAAATCCAGGGCCGAGTGCAGCAGCGCCGCCAGCAGGCCGAAAAGCGCCAGCCGGCGCGCCCCGGAAACGGCGAAACCCAGCAGCGAGAACCAGGCGAGCGCGGCGGGGATCCCGTTCTCGGCGGCGAACTCCAGGTAATAATTATGCGCGTAGACCGAGGCTTCGGCTGCGGCCGGCGCCTTGTAGAGAGGGGCCAGCCAGGTGAACGACGAATGCCCCCAGCCCAGCAGCGGGGACTCTTTTATCATGGAGAGCGCGGCCGTCCACCACTGGAGACGCGAGCCGGCCGACATTATATCCGTCTGGGTCAGCGCCAGCGCGGCGGCCAGGAAGAGCGCGCCCAGCACGAGCATCATGCGCCGGTCGCCGGATTTACGGAGACGGATCAGCGCAATGACGGCCGCCGCGGCGATGAGCGACAGCAGCGCCCCGAGCGAACCCGTAAGGAAGAACACCAGCGTCAGCACGGCCGTCAGGGCGTAATCCCCGCGCGATACCGCCAACGGGCCGGCGAGCAGGAGGAACAAGGCCAGCGCATTGGGATTGATCAGGGTAGAAGTTATGTTGGGCGAGCGCAGGACGAAGGCCTGGTAGAGCGCGACGGCTGCGACGCCCCAGGCCGCGGCGCGCACGGCGCGGTCGGTCAGGGCCCTGTCGCGCACCGACTGCCCCCGCGCCGCGAAGAACAGGCAGAACCCGGCGGCCAGCGCTCCCCACTCGAAAGACAGCGCCCCGCGCGCGGGAGAGAAATAGACGGAAAGAGCCGAAAGAGAGACGACCGCCGCCAGCATGGCCGTCAGGGGACCCGCGGAGATCTTTCCGCGGCGGTAAAAGTCTAGGGCGAGCAGGGAAACGGCCAGGACCTGGAACAGGGCCTGCAGGCGCAGGTCCATCACGCCCTGCAGCAGGGGCGCGACGGCCGTGAACGGTATCAGGTATATTGCGGACATCGGCGGAAACCGCCTCAGCCCTCGATTATCCTGGGGGTCACGAAGATCAGCAGCTCGCGGCGGTCGCGGGTTACGCTCTTCTTGCGGAAGAGGTAGCCGAGTATCGGGATATCTCCCAAAAGCGGGACCTTGAAGACCGACTCTGCCTGGGTATCGCTTATCAGACCGCCGATCACGATGGTCTCGCCGTCGCGCACTATCACGTTGGTGTCGGCCGAACGGGTGTCTATGCCTGGCGCGCCGCCGGCCACCGCGGCTATGGTGGGCGAAATCTGGCTGACGCTGGGGTTTATCCGCATCGAGATCCTGCCGTCGGAATTAATTGTGGGGGTCACGGTGAGCTTTATGCCGACGGAAAGATAGGTGACCTTGGTCGTGGAGATGGGCGGCGTGGCGGCCGTGACTTCGGTGGTCGTATAGGGCACCTGCGTCGTTATATCTATATTGGCTTCCTTATTGTTGAGCGTGGCCACTTTAGGGTCCGAGAGGACCTTGGCTTTGCCTTTCTTGGCCGCCGCGGATATTACCGCGTCGAACATGTAGTTGGAAGCGACTTTGCCCAGACGGAAGGCTCCGTAGATGACGTTGGCGGGCAAATTCACCCCGGTCCCGCCGGTGTCGGCCGTCATGGCTTTGTTCATCAGCATCGATCCGCCCAGCCGCTCAACGGGAGGCACTGTGACCGGATCGTCCTGCGAACCGATATAGGAGCCGCCCTTGTCGTGACCGTAAGCGGACCAGTTTATACCCAGGTGGAAGCTGTTGTCCAGCGCCACCTCCACGAGCTTGGCCTCTATGAGCACCTGCTTGGGCATCCGGTCGAGGTTCCTGACCAGCCGGAATGCGGCCTCCAGGCCCATGGGCGTGTCGGTGATTATGAGGGCGTTGTTGGCCTCGTCCACGTTGACGGCGGAGGTCCGTCCCTCGGCGCTCGCCACCGAGACCAGCTGGGCCTTGACCTCACTGGCCCTGGAATAATTGAGAAAGAATACCCTGGTCTGGGCCATGGCCTTCTTCTGCTCGGCCACGAAGGTATGCGGCGAGGCGATGCGCAGTATATTGTCGCCCACCTGCTGGGTGGCGAGTCCCTTTACGCTGAGCACCGTCCTGAAGGCCTCGTCGAAGGGAACCTTATCGAGGCGCATCGTCACATGGCCGGAGATATCGTCGCCATAGATGACGTTTATGCCGGCCTTGGCCGCCAGCATCGCTATGACTTCCTTGATATCGGCCTCGTTATAATCGAAACTGACCGGTTCCTTGGAAAGGGAATCCATTATATTGCGATTGTCCTGAACGGCGGGGGCGCGGCGCGCGGCGGGGGCGGACCTCAGCATGGGCACGGATTCGCTCTTCAGGTCGGCCGCGGCGACTTTGAACACCGGCACCGGCGCGGGCTCCGGGCTGGGGGTTATGACCTTGACGGAAGTGGAAGGGGCCGTGACGGCGTCCTTGATCTTCTTTTTGGGCTCGAACAGCTTGCCGCCTACGACGACCGCGATCTCGTTGCCCTTCTGGGTTATGTCGTAAACCGCTTTCTGGGTAAGATCAAGCACGACGCGCGCGACGCTGACGGGGACCGACTTATGCTGACCGGTGCGGACCTTCCTGAGGAAAGTGCCGCCGGCGGGGATGTCCTCCAGCGTCTTCAGCCTGGCGTCCTGGAGATCGACTATGATCCTCTCCGGGTTCCCGACCGTAAAAGATTTGTACTTCACCGGCCTGTCGGTCCTTATGTAGACGCTTTCCGCGGACACGCGCACTCCCTTCACCGCGGCCGCCTCGGCGGCCGAGGCCAGCGGCAGGCATTGCGCCGTGAGCAGCGCCGAAATAAGTATTGAAACTGTTTTTTTCATATTCATTATTCCCGTTATCTTTAGGCTGTTCACCGGTCGTGAAAGGCCGGTCTTACTTCCCGTGCAGGTTCAGCGTCACGGAAGCTCCCCCCATGGTCAGTTCCACCTGCTTGCCGCGTATCACGCCCCTGGCGCCGGGCACGGCCTTGCGCTTGGCGCCCAGCAGCTTCCCCCCTTTCAGGATATAGACGGCCCCGGTGGCCTTATCGGTCAGCATGGCCTGCTTCCCGGAGGAATCCTCCATGACGCCGGTCAGCGAAAGACCGCCGATCGTGGAGCTTGAAAGGGGGACTTCGGCCGCGGCGTCCGCGCCGCCCAGCATCGGCTTATGGTCGCCGAAAAAGGTCGAGGGGACCATCGGGTCCTTGGCGTTTATGGGCCGGTAGAGGCCCTCGACGGTGGCGGGCGGGGTGGAGACGGCCACCGCGGTGGCGGTGGACGGCGCCTGCGCGAAACAGGAAGAAGCTGCGGTGAGTATTATTATCTTCAGCATTTTTTACCCGTTGTAGAGGAACGAGACCAGCGTAAAGCCGCCGTTCATTGAGCCGGCCTCCGCGTTCGGAGTGGAGGTCACGGCCAGGTTCTCCATAGTGATGATGCGCTCCTCCAGCGCCAGGGAGGTGAAGAAGCGGCCGAGAGCGTGATAGTCGCCGCTCACCGAGACCGCGTACGAGACGCGCGTGAAATACTGTTCCTTGACCGCGGAGGCGGAGCCTATGGAATTTATCCGCACGCCGTACTTGCGGCTTTTGTCCGTCAGCGTCTTTATCAGCTCCGGCAACTGCTTATCCCTGGGCAGCTTCTTCTGGGCGGCCTCTTTTTCCAGCTTGAGGGAGGCCAGCTTACCCTCGAGGTCCTTGAACTTGGCCTTCTGCCTCTTGGCGTTGTCTATCTCCCTCTCCAGCTTTTCCACTTTCACGGTATCCGCCTGGAGCTGCTTAGAGTAGGGGAACCAGAAGTAGAAGAGGTAGACGTAGATGAAAAGGCCGGCGAAAAGAAAGCCTCCCGCTATCATCCCCATCTGATCTTTCGTGAGCTGTATCTCTTTCATGTTATTTTTGCTCGTATTTAAAATTTATCGGCGCCGAATAGGTGCGGACCCCTTCGGCTTCGGCCACCGAAACGGCGCCCAGCGTCACGTCGGAGTAGCGCGGGTCCCTCTCCAGGTGATTGATCCAGTAGGCGAGATCGTAGGGCGACCGCGACATCAGGGATATGGTAAGCGAGAGCGTGGTGTCCTTGAGCGTGGTGTTGAAGTTATTGAACCACATGCTCGCCGGCAGCTCCGAAGTGACGTCCTGCATGAACCGCGTGTAGATGAGGCGGTTGCGGCTTATCTTGTTGATGGCGTCCAGGTAGCGCTGAACCTCGGCGATCTCGGCCTCGATAGCCTTGACCCTCTCCACGTCCTTCTTGAGGACCTGCATCTCGGCCTCTCTCTCCGCGAGCCTTATCTGCATGCGCTTGGCGCGCGTGAAATGCCAGCCCGACACGAGGATAAGCACCGCGGCGACCGCGACGCCGGCCAGGGCGACCTTGGCGATGACGACCTTCCGGTTGAGACGGTCGATGTACTCCTGGGGTATCAGGTTTATCCGTACCATGTTATTCCCAGTCCTTCATCTTGCGCAGGGCCAGGCCCGCGGCCACGGCGAGAGCCGGCAGGGTCTCGCGGGGGATGTTCCTGGCCATAGGCTGCTCGCCGAGGAAGGAGAAAGGGTTGACGATCTCGACCGGGACCTTGAACTCGGCCGAGAGGAACTTGCTGATGTTGCCCAGGTTGGCGATGCCGCCGGAGAGCATTATGCGGGACACGGAATTCTCCGCGCCCTGCGAGAGGTAGAAGTCTATGGAGCGGGAGACCTCGGTGTAGAGGTCGCGCAGCACGCCCGTGGCGGCCTTGGAGACCGCGATGCCTTCCTTGTCGTAATCGGAGACGGCAGCCTGCTTCTCCTCGTCGGTGACGAGCAGGCCCTTCGCCTTTTTGAGGATATCGGCGGCCATGGGCTCGGCCTTGAGCAGCTTGCTTATCGATTTATCGAAGGCGGCGCCGGCTATGAAGATATCGCGCACGACGCGGGTCACGCCCTGCGAGACTATCGAGAGATTAGTGACTTTGTGCCCGATGTTGAGGAACAGGACCGTCCCCTCGGGTTTGGGCTGCAGGCGCTCGTAGAGCGTCTCGAGCGCGAAGGAGTCGACGTCTATGACCAGGGGCTCCAGGCCGGCGGCGGAAAGGATCTCCAGTTTGTCGGCCACGGCCTCCCGCTTGGCGGCGACCAGCACCGTTTCCATCTTGGGCTGGCCCTCCTCGGTCACGTCGTTGAGGACGTAGCAGGTGAGGTTCACGTCCTTGATATCGAAAGGGATGAAAGGCTCGGCCTCTACGCTCAGGGTAAGCGCCAGTTCTTTCTTGCCCAGCTTGGGGAGTTTGACGTAGCGGACTATGACGGCGTTGCCGGAGATGGACGCGGCGGCGTACTTGGCCGACACCCCCTTCTTCTTGAGATGGGTCCTTATCTCCGAAGCGACGGCAATGCGTTTCTCTTCCGGGGTGGCGTCCGCCTTGAACGCCAGCGGGATGTAGCCCCAGTCCTTGAGCCTGAGCTCTTTTTTTTCTTCGGTGAAGCAGACGATCTTTACGGAGTAGCTCCCGATGTCTATGCCGACGACATCCTTGGGAGGGAACATTTTTTTTATGAAATCTGCGATCATTTTTCCGCTTTTCGACCCCCGCGCGGCGCGCCACTCGCGCCGGCCCAAAATCTTAGCGCCTATATATTACATAATTATTACAGCAAACGAACATTTTGTCAAGGCGTCGCATCGGCTCATGTAAAATCAAACCATGGGCTGTATCGTCTTCTCATTAAAAATCAAACCGTAACAGGCATAGGGC
>JAVVFK010000150.1:0-6071 GCA_032251015.1 Elusimicrobiales bacterium | reverse complement strand
CAGTACCATCCCTCGGCGTCTTCCGGGTTGCGGATGGTGTAGTGGCGGGTGAACTGCAGCGCCTCCAGCACCTTGTCTTCCAAAAGGAACCTATTGGCTATTTCCGATACATTTATTCCGCTCATAATGCCTCCTTGTGCCCGCAAATAGCATAAGGGAGGCCCGCGACAACTAATGTCGCGATGCGGAAGCCTGCGGCCGGTTTTTATCTGGAGAGGTAGCGTTTCAGGCGGGTTTCTATCTCCGCCTTCAGGTCCGGGGGCGAGACGACCCTTACATCGGGCAGGCAGCGCAGGATATGGGGGATTATCTCCATGTTATTGCCTACTCTGCCTTCAAAGAAAAAGGCGCCGCCGGCGGCGGGGGTGATCCTCTGGTCCGCGATAAGTTCCTGGTTGCGGAAATAATTGGCCGCCCAGCCGCCTACTTCCAATTTGACGCGGATGTTCTTTTTGCGGGGCTCCATTACGCCCCAGATATTGTGGGCCGCGTCGAGTATCTCCTGCGCGTCGGGGCGCGGCTCGAAATAGGCGTCGGAGGTGCCCGGGGACGCGCCTTTCTTCTTGCGCCCCCAGGCTATATATCCGGAGGCCGCCGGTTCGACGGGCTCGCATTTTTTGATGCGGTCCAGCCTGAAGACGGTCAGTTCATGGGGCGGATCGGCGCGCTGGCCCATTACATAGGTGTAGCCCTCGGTAACCAGCAGCTTCAGCGGGCCAATGCGATGGGCGGCGGAGCCGGACCGCGGGGAGAGATAGGTCACGTTCATTAGCTGGCGGTGCAGTATGGCGCTTTCCAGCTTCGCCATAGTTTCGTCGATGTTTTTAGGTTGCGCCTTGTTGACCGGCATTACCGGGACCACGTATTGCTCAAGTTTGTCCGGCCGGCAACCGGTCAGTTTCTCGAACAGGGCCCCGAAATGGGCCTTCATCTCAGAGCCCATATTGGCGGCCAGCTGATAGAGGGTTACCAGCGCCGCCTGTTGTTCAACGCTGATCCTGGCCTTTGAGAGGCTGAAGCCCGGCGCGAATTTCCGCCCGCCCTTGCCGGACTTCTCGATTTCGTAGCCGCAGGCCTCTATTGTGTCGAAATCGCGTTGTATGGCGCGTAGGGAGACATTGTATTCCTCGGCCAGGCGGCGCATGACCGCCGTTTCGCCTTTATCCAGCCGTGTAAGTATATTGATGATCCTGAAATGCTGGGTGTCGCGCTGGCTTGTTATTTTCTTGCGTGCCATGGGCTAATTCTATCATAGGGCGGCCGCCGATCGCGACATTAGTTGTCGCCCCCGGCCCGTATAACATCTCCGCGGGGGAAGGAGGCGATATGACGGTCTTTTTGGCGGCGGTCTGGCTGCTCTGGCTGATGCTGCGCCGCAGTCCGGAGGAAATAATTCGAGAAAAATTCTGTGATATCTTCATCGATATCTATAAGGCGCGTACGGGGCGGCGGCTGGGCCGGGCGGAAGCCTGGAGGCTCATCCGGCTGGCCCGGCGCCTTGAGGGGGAGAAGGCGGCGCGCCGGCGGGCGGCTGAGGCCTGCCGCGAGGCCGAGGAGCGGGCCGGCCGGCGCTAGGGGCCGACACCACGCTGTCGGGGCGGTTCTTTATACTATTATCCGGGGCTGAAGCGGGATGAATATATTCAAGGCTATCTGGAGTCGTTGAGGAAACACGGGAAGATATAATATGAAAATCACGATACATCGCGGGGCGGAAGAGATAGGCGGCAACTGCATTGAGCTGCAGTCGGGGAATTCCCGCATCCTGCTGGATTACGGCGCGCCGCTGCCGAAGATAGATCCTGAGACCCGGAAAACCGTCCAGGCCACTCCGGAGGAGACTGTTCTCGATATACCGGGGCTTTATGGTCCTTCGGCTGTCCCGCTGGACGGGATTGTCATATCGCACACTCACGCGGATCATTTCGGGGGGCTTTTCGCTAAGGCTATAAGTCCGGCCTTACGGGTTTATATGACTCCCGCCATGGAGGCGCTCATAAATCTCACGGCCAAAATTCCCAGGGGCGGCAAGGCGCTTGAGGCCTCTGTGACGCATTACAGGCGGGGCGTCGCGTTTAATGTCGGCGGCTTTAAGCTTACCCCTTACCTGATGGACCATTCAGCCTCCGAATCTTTCGGCTTTTTGATAGAAGCCGGCGGTAAGCGGGTCTTTTACACCGGCGACTATCGGGCGCATGGCAACAGGGCCGGGGCTTTTGAAAGTCTGCTGGCCGCGGACCTGGGGCGTATAGACCTGATGATAACCGAGGGAACCCAGGCCGCCGTCCCGAGCGGTCCCAGCGAGCCGGATGTGATGAAAGATATCCAGGCGCTGACCGACGGCCGCAAAGGGGCGCTTTATGTGATGTGCTCGGGGCAGAATATCGATCTTATCAGCAGTCTGGGCGGGATAGCGGAAAAGCAGGGGCGCTACCTGGTCTTGGACGCCTACATAGTCCTGGTTCTTGAGATACTGCAGCGTTTTGTCCCCCGCAGGGGAGCCCGCCCGCTTAAAATCCCGGGGGTAGGGAAGGACTACCTGAAAATTATCAATACCAGCGCCACCGGCAAGATCGCCCATATGCCCGAGTACGCCGATGCTTACCGGGCGATGGCGCCGCATCTGGCCGGCTGGGACTGGCTTAACGCTAATTTAGACAAGGCGATAATCCCGGTGCGAACCTCTTCCAAATCCTGGATAGAGCGCCACATCAGGAATTTCGAGCAGGCGATGTTCGTTTACTCCATGTGGAACGGATACCGGGTTGAGGTGGGCTTTCAGGAGGCGCTGGACTTCTTTAAATCCAAAGGGATGCCTGAATTCCTTGTCCACGCCTCCGGCCACGCGTATTTTTCCACGATCCGCAAGTTGGTGGACAATAAGAAGCCGCGGCTGGTGCTCCCCATCCACACCGAACACCCGGAGAATTTCGTCTGGGCCTTCGGCAGGGACCGGGTGCGGACGCTAAAGAACGGCGGCTCCATCGAGATTTAACAGACGAAGTCCCTGAGCTTGAATTCGTAGCCCGAATCGAAGTCCGAAAGACATTCGATGATATCCTTTCCACAGTTGTTTTGCCTTGGGCGAAGCATGCTCCAGACGCCCACCGTGCCGTCGTAATTGAGGCAGAATATGGCGCGCATGTCCCGCGAGAACCACGCCTTTTTTATTCCCCGCGTATTGTCGTCCAACCAGATAACCGCGCAGTCGATGTTTAATTGCACCACTTCCAGGATACCGTAGGAATCCCAATTAAGTGCGTAAACCCCGTCCGGCGATACTAGCCGCCGCAGTTCCGATTTCTTCAGGGCGTTAAGCCCGGCTATCAATTCCGAAAGGGCTTTTATCTCACCCGCGATCGCGTCCGCGGAATTTTGCGGCAGGCGCGGCTCCTTGAGCAGATCCAGCTTCCGCTGCCGCCTGGTTTTCAGCCCGCGTATCTGCGCGTTAAGTTCACTGATCATATAGCCTCCCTGCCCGGTTTTGCGCCGGGCCACCCCATATATATACGAAGCCGGAGCTTAAAATTTTTACGGGCTTTCGGGAAACGCTTACGCTATAAGCCAATTTTGCGCTCCCGGATGCCGACGCAACGCTGTCGGGATGGGGGTCTATACTATTGGTCGCGCGTAACTAAAAACGGAGGTGAGCGGTGGGAAATTCCAATCTTGTCGCCGGGCTGGATATAGGATCCGGGCGGGTGTGTTGCGTTATCGCGGAGCATGGCGAGCGCCCGGACCGCATACGGGTGCTGGGCGGCGGAGCGGCCGAGTGCAAGGGACTTAAAGCCGGCATGGTTCTCAACATCGACGAAGCGGCCCGGACCATCAAGTCGGCCGTGGAAGAGGCGGAGCGCAAGGCCGACCGCATCGTCACGGGCGTGCTGCTGGGGGTCAGGGGACCGCATCTTCAGTCTTTCGAATCGCGCGGGACCTGGCGGATAGCGCGCATGGACCAGGAGATAACGCCGGAGGACGTATCGTCGGTGATAGAGAATTCCAAGGCGGTCAGGCTGTCGTCCGGAATGGAATTTCTGGAAGTGGTGCCGCAGCGCTTTTCGTTGGACAGGCTTATCGGTGTGCCCAATCCCGTCGGTATGGAGGGCTCGCTGCTGGAGGTGGGGACGCACATAATAGCCGCGTCCGGGCCGGCGCTGACAAACCTGGCCAAGGCCGTAGCCGCGGCGGGCTTCCGGCTGGACGGCGGACCGGTCTGCACGCTGCTGGCGGTGGGCGAGTTGACCGTGGCCGCCGAGGAAAAAGAACTGGGCGTTCTGCTGGTCGATATGGGCGGGCATACGACTTCGGTCGCCATATACGCTGAGGGTGCGGTGCATTTTTCTAAAGAATTCCGTTTCGGCGCCGAGAACATCACCCGCGATATGGCCTACGGTATGGGCTCGGGCCTGGCCGCGGCGCGCTCCCTCAAAGAGCGCTACGGGGCCGCCTATACCGCGCTTATCGATCCGGATAAGGTTATAACTTATCCCAGCATCAACCTGCGCTTCAAAAGGGAGATCAGGCAGGCGGAACTGTTGCGCTTCATACAGCCGAGGGTTGAGGAGATGTTCGCCCTTATCGGCGCCGAGATACAGAAGAGCCCCTACGCCGGGCTGCCGGGCGGAGTGGTGATGGCGGGTGGCGGGGCATTGCTGCCCGGTATGCCCGACGCGGCAGCCGAGCTGCTGGAGCTTCCGCAGGCCAGGCTGGCCGCGCTGGTGCACGAAGGGATAGAGTGCCCGCCGGAATACGCGGGGCAGGACTACCTGGGCGCGGTGGCTCTGGCCGCGTATCCTGCGCTGGGTTCCTGGGTGCACGTTGACGGCGGGACGGCGCTGGGGACACCGCTTTTCAGGCGTCTTATGAACTGGTTTTCGGATTTTATTTAGTTATTACCGGAGGCAATATGACAAAGCGAACAGGAATGGGTTTTGTTACTGCGGAGGAGGCTGTGCGAAAGGCCGAACGGCGTATGGAGGCTGAATTCGGCGAGGGTCCGGCCGGTGTCCCTTTCGATCTGGCGGGGCAATTGACGGACAGGCTGCCCTACGGCAAGGTCTCGCTGGTCTGCGGTGCGCGCTATTCCGGCGAGGAGATGTTCCTGCGTTCCGTGCTGGCTGGCGTTATCGCCGGCAGGAAATCGCGCGCGGCTGTCCTTCTGCCGAACGCCTATCTGCCGCATTTCGTCTTCCGTATCCAATGCGCCATGGCCGGGGTGGATACCAACCGCGTGACGCAGGGGATGGCCCCAAAAGAGTCTTGGGCCGCCCTGAAAAAGGCGGGGGAGCTCATCGCCTCGTCCAAAGTTGTGTTTGCAAGGGCCACGCGGCTTTCCGCCGAGGTTATCGACAGCCGGGTCCGGCTGCTTGCCGCCGAGGCTTCGGCCGAAGGGCACAAGCTTGAACTGGTGATAGTCCATTCCCTGGATGCGCTGCGGCCGGACCATCCCGACGAAGGTCCCGGTGACGCCGTCGGCTGGATGGCCCAGTGCGCCGAGGAAACCGGTGCGGCCTTCCTTTGCTCCTGGCGTGCGCCCGACAAGAAACTGGTGGACGACGACTTCAGCCTCGCGGATCTGCGCCGCCACGGCTTTAACGAGGAGCGCCTCGGCCCCGTCTTCTGGCTTTTCAGCGGCGCGGACGGAGATTACGGCACGACTCACTGCCTGAAGGCCTGGGACCCGTCGGCGCCCTTCGATATGTCGCAGGAACTTATCCGCGACCCCGACCGCTGCTGCTTCAAGCCGAACCTTATGACGTTGCCGCCCATAGTCCGGGTCTCCCGGTCAAAAGCGAAATGAATCGGGGTAGACCGTTCGGGTTTTATCCGGAAAGCCGTGAGGTTATTGAGTATGACAACCCGGCGAAAAGTTGTACAATTGGAAATAAGGTGAGGGGACCGTATCCAACGGCCCGGTTTTGTCGCGTCTATCCTGATCCGGAGGGGTTATGAAAAACTTTATCGTCCTGCTCACCTTGCTGGGTCTGGCGGACATTTGTGCGGCTAAGATGGTGATACTAAAGGACGGGACCACCCTCGACGTCGTCACCCTGGAAGACAAGGGCGAGGTG
>JAVVFK010000014.1:0-21737 GCA_032251015.1 Elusimicrobiales bacterium | reverse complement strand
GGCACTACCTGCCCCACGTGGCGGTGGTGACCAACATGGAGTTCGACCACGCCGACATCTACCGCGACGACGTGGCGTACCGCTACGCGTTCTCCCGGTTCATCAACCTGGTGCCGGGCAGCGGCACCCTCGTGGTGGGATGGGACGACCCGGTCTGCCGGGAGCTGGCGACGCGATCGTTCGCGCCGGTGGAGTCGTTCGGGGTCGGGGTCGATTCGGGGGCCGGCTCCGGGGCCGATGCGGGAACCGGTCCGGCGGCGGAAACGGGCCCGCCCGCCACCGGTGAGGTCCGGGCGGCGGGGGCGGCGGAGACGCGGGGGCCTGCGGACGGGGAGCGGCGGCGCGCTGAGGCGCGGACTGCCGGGCCGGCCTCTCCGGTTCCCGGCCCTTGAGCTTCTCCAGGTCCGTAAACTTCATAGATATATTATAACCCGCGGAGGTTAAGGATTCTTTGCGGAATGATTACAGGGCTTTCCGGTATATCCGGTGCCGGCGGTACACCCGGCCCCCGATCATCTCGATTATAGAGTTGATCTTTTCGTTGTCCTCGAGCGTCCAGGACAGCTCCCCGTAATCCCAGCCGACCTTGCGCGACGACAGTATGGCCTGCTTTATCAGCAGCATCTCGAGGCCCTTGTTGCGGAATTCGTTCTTCACGCCCAGCGCCACCAGCCGGCCGGACTTTATCCTTAGCATGCCCAGCAGGAAGCCGGGCAGCGTAAGCGGATTGGACAGCGTGCCGCGGGCGGCTTTGAGCGGCACGTTGAAATCGGGCAGCAGCAGGCAGAACGCGGCGGGCCTGCCCTCCACTTTCACGAAGAAAAGATAGTCGGGCTTGAGCAGGGGTTTGAGTCCGCGCGCGAGCTCGTCTATCTCGGCGTCGGTCATGGGCACGAAGCCCCAGTTCTTCTCCCAGGCGGAGTTGTATATCTCTTTGAGATCGGCGAGCGCCTCGTCTATCTTCCGGACGTTCACGAATTCGAGGGAGACGCGGCCGCCGCGCGCGACCCGGTCCACTATCTTTTCAAAGCGCCGCGGCAGATCGGGAGCAGACGGCCTCTTCCAGGACAGCAGGTCCTTCTCCTTTTCAAAACCGGCGTCCTCCACCAGCCTCAGGTAATAGGGCGGGTTGTAAGGCGTCATTATTGCCGGCGGAAAATCGAAGCCCTCGCAGAGCATACCGCAGGTCTCGTTGGTGGAAGGGTTCACCGGGCCGCGGACTAAATCCATGCCCTTGGTGGCCAGCCAGGAGGAGGCGCCGGAGAAAAGAAGCCGTGAGGCGGCCAGGTCGTCCTGGCAGTCGAAGAAGCCGAAGAAACCGCACTTCTCGCCGTGAAAATCGTTGTGGGCGCGGTTGATCACGGCCGCGATCCTTCCCACGGGTATGCCGTCGCGGAAGGCCATGAACAGCCTGCGCTCGGCGTGGCCCCAGAAAGGATGATCGGGGCCGAAAAGGCGGACGGTGTCTTTTTTAAGGTCGCCCACCCAGTAAGGGTGGCCGCGGAAAAGGCGGAAAGGGAAATCCACGAACTCGGCCAGGCGGCCTTCGTCTATGACCTGCAGGGTCAGCGGCATTACCTGGCGGCGGCCGGGCGGCCGTTGAGAACTTTCTTGGAACAATCCTCGAGTATGTTGAGCGCGCGGTCGAGCTGTTCGCGGGTATGGGTCGCCGAGACCACTATGCGCAGCAGCGAGCGTTTGGGCGGCACGGCGGGACTGACCACCGGGGTGGTGAACAGGCCGGCCTCGTAGAGGGCTTTCCACATGGAGAAGGTCAGCGTGTCGTCGCCGATTATTATCGGGATGATAGGAGTCTGGGTATCGCCGGTGTCGAAGCCGAGCTCCTTGAAGCGCTTGAGCAGGTAATTGGAATTGTCCCAGAGCTTCTTTATCCGCCCGGGCTCGGCCTCGATGATGTCGATGGCCTGGGAGATGGAGGCTACCGAGGCCGGCGGCAGGGCCGCCGAGAATATCATGGAGCGCGACATGTGCTGGATGTAATCGATAATCTTGGCGTCGCCGACGACGAAGCCGCCGACGGAGGCGAAGGACTTGGAGCAGGTGCCGACCACCAGGTCCACGTCGCCGTGGCCCAGGCCGAAATGCTCGCTGGTGCCGCGGCCGCCCGCACCCAGCACGCCGGTGGCGTGGGCGTCGTCCACTATCAGGCGGGCGCCGTGCTTCTTGGCGACTTTGACTATCTCGGGCACGGGGCAGATATCCCCTTCCATCGAGAAGACGCCGTCGACTATTACAAGCTTGCCGTGTTTGGGGCCGATATCGGCCAGGACGCGGTCCAGATCGGAGGGGGAATTGTGCCTGAAGCGGCGTATCTCGCCGTTGCTCAGCTTGCAGCCGTCTATTATGCTGGCATGGTCGAGCTTGTCTATGACCACGACGTCGCCCTTGCCCACCAGCGCGCTGACCACGCCCAGGTTCATCTGGTAGCCGGTGGCGTAGACCAGCGCGGCCTCGCGGCCCTTGAAGGCGGCCAGTTTACGCTCCAGCGCGGCGTGCATGACGGTATTGCCGTTGAGGAAGCGCGATCCGGCCACGCCGGTGCCGAACTTCTCCACGGCCTCGATCGCGGCCTTCTTCATCCGGGGGTCGTTAGCCAGTCCCAGGTAGTTATTGGAACCGAACATTATGAACCGGCGGCTCTCGATGGTGACCTCGGGCGCCTGCTCGCTCTCGAGTTGCTTGAAATAGGGGTAGATGCCGGCGGCTTTAAGCTGGTCGACTATATCGAATTTCCGGCATTTTTCGAAGATGTCCGTCATTGTTACCTCGCGGAAGTGAATAGAGATTGTATTAAATTGACCGGCAGTCTTACCAATGAAAAAAGCTATTTGAGCCTCTTTATGAGGCCGGTGGTAGAGCGGCCTTTGAGCAGCGGCACCAGCACGGTGCGTCCGGCGTACTCGCGGCCCTTGATCTCCGAATGGCCGTAATCGGCGCCTTTCACCAAAATGTCCGGACGCAGGGTTTTCAGGGTTTCCACGGGCGTATCCTCGCTGAAAGGCACCACCGCGTCCACGCAGGCCAGCGCGCAGAGCACGCGCGCCCGGTCGGAGAGCTTGTTGACCGGCCTGGCCGGCCCTTTGAGCCGCCGCACGGAGGCGTCGGAATTGAGGCCCAGTACCAGCGCGCCGCCCAGTGAGCGGGAACGCTCCAGCAGGGTCACGTGCCCGGCGTGCAGTATATCGAAACAGCCGTTGGTGAAAACGACTTTTTCCCCGGCGCGGGCCCGCGCGCGGCGCCAGGCAAGGGCTTTTTTAAGACTTTTGAGCTTACCCGAGGTATTCATCTATTTTACGGCGGCAGGCTCTGCCGGGACCTTGGGCTCCAGCATCCTGGCCATGAAGCCGGTATCTACGGTGCCGGCCGCGAAATCCGGGTGGTCCAGCACCAGCTTGTGAACGTCCACGGTGGTGCTGACGCCGCTGACGCGGAACTCGGCCAGGGCGCGCTTGGAGCGGGCTATGGCCTGCTTCCTGTCCGGGGCCCAGATTATGAGCTTAGCCAGCATGCTGTCGTAGTAGATGGGCAGCTGGTAACCCTGGTAGATGTGGGTATCCAACCGCACGCCGGGCCCGCCGGGCACGGACCACTCCTCGACGCGGCCTACGGTCGGAGCGAAGTTGCGGCTGAAATCCTCGGCGTTGATGCGGTGCTCTATGGAGTGGCCCTCGAACTGCAGCGCGCGGGCCGGCGAGAGAGAGAGCTTCTCTCCGGCCGCGATGAGGATCTGCTCCTTGACCAGGTCGGTACGGGTCACGAACTCGGTGATGGGGTGCTCCACCTGGAGACGGGTGTTCACTTCCATGAAATAGAAGCTGCAGTCCTTGTCCATCAGGAACTCGACGGTGCCGACGCCGACGTAGCCGGCAGTGTTGGCCAGCTTTATGGCCGCCTCGGCCAGGCGGGCGCGCAGGGCCTTGTCCACGGCCGGGGAAGGGGATTCCTCTATGAGCTTCTGGTGGCGGCGCTGCACGCTGCAGTCGCGCTCGGGGAAGGCGACGGCGTTGCCGTGCGAGTCGCGGGCGAACTGCACCTCCACGTGCCGGGGACAGTCGATGAACTTCTCGAAATAGATCTCGCCGTTGCCGAAGGCGGCCTGCGCCTCGGAACTGGCCATCTCGGCCTCGTGCTTAAGCTGCGACTCCTCGCGCACTATGCGTATGCCCTTGCCGCCGCCGCCGGCGGCCGCCTTTATCATTACCGGGTAGCCGATGGCCGCGGCCTCTTTGACCCAGGCCCCTTTCTCTACGCAGCCCTTGGTGCCGGGGGTGACCGGCACGCCGCCCTTCATGGCTATCCTGCGGGCCATCGCCTTATGGCCCAGCTGCTCTATCGAGTCGGCCGAAGGGCCGATGAAGACTATGCCGGCCTTGGCGCAGGCGCGCGAGAACGCCGAGTTCTCGCTGAGGAAGCCGTAACCGGGGTGCACGGCCTCAGCGCCGGTCACTTTCGCGGCCATGAGCACGGCCTGCATATCGAGGTAACTCTCCCGGCTGGGGCCGGGGCCTATGCAGACGGCCTCGTCGGCTTCCCGCACGTGCATAGAGGAACGGTCGGCCTCCGAATAGACCGCCACCGACTTTATTCCCATTTCGCGCAGCGTGCGCATAACGCGTACCGCTATCTCGCCGCGGTTTGCTATCAGTATTTTTTTAAAAAGACTCATCTTCCCTCCGTCCCCGGGGCCCGCTCGGCCGAAGCCGTGCCGGTCCAGAGGTTCACTTTAAAAACGTGAAGATCCTTTATCCCGGGTCTGCGCCCGCGGCCGGCCGGGATCTCTTCTCGCAGTATGACCCGGTACTCGGGGCCTCCGGCGTGCTCGGCCAGCCAGCGGTCGCGCGGCAGCGGGCGCATGCCCCTGGCGCGCATCAGCGAAACTTCGGAGGCCCTGGCCTGGAGAAGCGTGGGGCCGCCGGACTTGAACCTGGAATTCTTGACGTACTCGACGGCGTCGTCGAGCGCCTGGCCGCTTATATAGCGCAGCCTCTTCTCGGCCTCGGCCGCGTCCACGCGGCCCAGGCAGTGGGTCCGCGCGGCCCGGGCGTCGGCCAGGGCCCCCTCGTAATCGCCCAGCCGCACAAGCGCGTCGGCCCGGCCCATGTAAAGCGGGCATTGCTCCTTGGACGAAAGTTCCTTCTTGACCAGCAGGGTGCCGTAGAGGTCCACGGCCTCGCGGTAGCGGCTGAGGAAACGCAGGCTGTCCGCCCGGTAGAAGGTATACCAGAAGATGTCCTCGGGAGAGAAACCGACGGGGCGAAAACGGGAAGATTCCACGGTGCGGGCGCAGGAAACCGCTGCTTTATCGTACATCTTCATGAAGAACTGCGTGGCGCAGAGGTAGCCCGAGGTGCGGGGTTCCAGCGGGTCCGTCTCGGCCAGCCTCAGGGCCAGGGCCAGGGCCTGTGGGAACTCGCCCTTCTCCAGCGCGGACTCTATCGGGGCGAAGAAATTCCAGATATACGGCCGCGCCCAACCGCCGTCCTCGGCCACGAAAGAGATATAATCGTCCTTCCAGGGAGAATCCCCCTCCTTGAGGCGGTATTTAATTACGGCCGCGTTCTCCTCCATAAGGAAAACCTCGAGGGCGTCGAACTCCCACTTCCCCACCCGTTCGGCGTACGCCTCGCTGTTCCTGCGGAACTCCTCGTAGGGGCAGGACTCCCTGGAATTATCCGAGAGCAGCTTGTACGAGGTCTCGTAATCGCCGCCCGCAAGCGCCGACAGGTAGCGGCGGGCCGTGAGCTTCAGTTTGAACTCGGGAATATAAGGGTTGAGCAGCAGGGCCGCCAAGCCGGCCAGTCCGGCCGCCAGCAGGACGTAGAAAACAACCATCTTGGCGCTGAATAATTTAAAAGGCCTGGCCGCGGACCTGCGGGAAGAATTGCGATGGCTGGACGATCGGCCGGAGACGGAGGGCTTGGGCGGGGTTTTCTCCTGCGGAGGCTGGGCCGCCTTCCCGGGACCGGCGGCCGGCGCCGGAACGTCGCCGGCGGGGCCGGACGGCTCCGGCGGGGACGGAGCGTCGCTTCCAAAAGAATTGGCCTCGACGGTGTCCCCTATCGACTGGAAGACCACCGTCCTGCCCGAGATGCTGGGCCCCGTTGCCGACCTTATCTCCAGCATCGTGCCGCAGCTGTCGCAGTACTTCTTTTCTACGGAATTGAGGAACCCGCAGGAACCGCAGGCCTTCTGGGTCGGCCCGCCGCACTTGGGGCAGACCTTCTCCGGCGTGTCCAGTTCATGCCCGCACTTGGAGCATTTGATGTGGGAATATTTCAGCGACATCCGGGGGCTTAGCGCGGCTCTATGAAGAACAGCGGCTGGCCGTATTCTACGGTCTTGCCTTCCTCCACCGACATGATCTTGACCGAGCCGTTCTCCGGAGCGAGCACCGGCTTATGGGTCTTGCCCACTTCCACCACGCCGAGCTCCTGGCCCTTTTTGACCGGGGAGCCTTCCTTGACCAGGTTGCTCTTTCCGGCCGGCGCGAAGCGGAATATCCCGATCGACGGGGAATTCACGGCCACCAGCGAGGAGCCGGGCAGCATCTGACCCTGCTGGGGGAAATTGTTGATCCTGAGGCTTATCTTCTCGCCGTTGCCCTTCCACGTGATTTCCTCGAGATCGGTGGTCTCCATCCACTTGGTCAGCTTTCCGAGAGTCTTGATATCCATGTAACCTCCAGAAATTAGAGACCCGCTTCCGACGGGTCGAAAGGCTTGTACATCAGGCGCGAGACCTTCATGCAGGTCACTTTCTCCTTCTTCTCCTGCGGCTGCCAGTCCACGCAGATCATCTCCGCGTCCCTGGCCGCGAACTCGACTATCACCTGGCGGCAGGCGCCGCAGGGAGTGGCAGACTTGGCCGCCACGCAGACGGCCTTTATCTTCTTTTCGCCGTGCAGGACGGCGTTGAAGATAGCCGTGCGCTCGGCGCAGATGGAGAGGCCGAAAGAGGCGTTCTCCACGTTGCAGCCGGTGTAGACCCGGCCGGACTCGGCCAGCACGGCGGCGCCGACCGGGTAGCGGGAGTAGGGGCAGTAGGCCTTCTTCTGGGCCGACTTGGCCGCTTCCACCAGCTTGCGGCGGAAGGAGCCCGCGCCGCCGCCGGCGCGCTTCTTGGTCTTTCTGGC
The DNA here is from genome assembly GCA_032251015.1 of Elusimicrobiales bacterium. Taxonomy (GTDB): domain Bacteria; phylum Elusimicrobiota; class Elusimicrobia; order Elusimicrobiales; family UBA9959; genus UBA2231. Next base: position 14,584 of record JAVVFK010000014.1, on the reverse strand, counting down.
TTTTTTAGCGGCCATCTCAGCCCTCCAGTATCAGTTTGAGCTTCCTGTAGGCGGCGGCGGGGAAATTCGCCCTGTGTGTAAGGAGAGAGCCCTTAATGAATTCGGGGCAATGGTTGCGGCAGCCGGCTTTGGCCACCATGGGGAGGACCTTCACCAGCAGGCGGCGGATATTGCCGATGTTCTTGGTCATGGTGACCGAGACCTGGTGCTGGTCCACTTCCTCGCCCTCTTTCCAGCAGTCGTAATCGGTGACCAGCGAAACGGGGGCGTAATGGAATCCGGCCTCGCGGGCCAGCTTGGCTTCGGTGGCCATGGTCATGCCTATGACGGAGTAGCCCATCTTGCGGTGGAAATTGGATTCCGCCTTGGTGGAGAAAGCCGGGCCCTCCATGCAGCAGTAGGTGCCGCCCTTATGGGCCTTGATGCCCAGCTTCACGGCTTCCTTGTACATCATGTCCGAAACGGACATGCAGAAAGGCTCGGCCAGCGGGACGTGCCCGACTATGCCGTTGCCGAAGAAAGTGGAGGGGCGGCCCTTGGTCTGGTCCACGAACTGGTCGGGGAATACGAAATGGGTGGGGGGCAGTTCCTGGCGCAGGGAGCCCACGGCGCTGACCGAGACAATGGTCTTCACTCCTATGGACTTGAGGGCCCACATATTGGCCCGCTGGTTTATCTCGCCGGGCATCAGGTGATGCTTGCGGCCGTGGCGGGGAAGGAAGGCGACCTTTACCCCGGAAATGACTCCCAGTATTATCTTGTCGGAGGGGTCGCCGAAGGGGGTCTTGACCTTTATCTCCCTTAAAATCTTGAGTTCCTGCATGGCATAGAGGCCGGTGCCGCCTATAACGCCTATTTCCGCCAGTGTTTTAATAGCCATCTTGTCTCCCAGGGTGCGAAAGTCCAGCGGCCGCGGCGTACCGGGCCCGCCAGGCCGATAACAGGTATATTTTATAATAAATTAGGGGGGACGTTGTTTAGTTCTTTAGTTTTCGGATCCTTCAGAGACCGCCCCTTACGCCCCGGCTAGCGAAAACTAAAGAACTAAACAACGTCCCCGGACTAAAAATAAAACCGAAGGGAGGCGTAGAGGGATCGGTCGTAGAGGCCGAATTCCGAGGCCGGAACGGCGGCGGCGCCGTCGAAACGGGCGTGCGGACCCGATGGAAGAAGCGCCCCGGCCGAAACATAGAGGTTCTCCGCGGCGTTCCATTCCATCGACGGGGTGGCGTAGAAGGACCGGTCGTCCAGGTTCACCAGCACCCCCGCGCCGGCATAGACCAGGGGGGAAAGGGCGGCCCCGGCGCCCAAAGCCAGGTAATGGCGGCCCAGCAGGTAGACATTGGCCTCCCGGTACGCCGTCCTCCCGGAGAGGGAGGCATAATCGCGCGGGCTTCCGGCACCCGCCCCGTTGTAATGATATTCCAGCCAGGCGTCGGTACCGTCCAGCAATGAAAAGTTGTACTCCGCGCCGGCCGTAAGGCGCAGGAAATCGTCCCCGGGGTCCCGCTCGCCGAAAGTGCCGGCCCAGACCTGGGCGGCCTCCGCCCGGAGCATAGCCCCGCCCAGGTGCCGTTCTATATCGGCCCCGGCCATCAGGTTCCCCCGGAATACGGCCGAGAGCACCTTGATGTCGGCTCCGGCGCCTATGCCGCGGGCGCGCAGGAAGCCGGCGGCGCCGCCGCGCGCCCAGTCTTCGCCCGGCAGCCAGCCGGCGTCGAACTCGCCCATAGCCCCCCAGGGGACCTTGACCCGCAGGGCGTCCACTCCCCGGCGCTCCTCGGTATCGATGGTGCCGTAGGGATAGGGCGCCAGTATATCGGTGGGGTTCACGGCCCGGCCCGAGCCGAAGGCCAGCGGCTGGCGGCCGGCGTAGAGGTCGAAGGCCGGAGGCGACCAGGTGATAAAAGCCCTGTCTATATTCTGTATCAACGCGGAAGGGTCGTCCGCTTCGCCGGCGAGGCGGGCTTGAGTATCGCCTGCCCGATAACCGTAGCCGGCGGTCAGCGGCCTGACAGCGGCCAGCTCCGGGTGCCGCGCCGTGAAGATGAGCTCATAGGCGCCCTCGGCCTTGAGTCGGCCGCCGTCCCAGTAGGCCTTGAGGCGGAACTTGTTCTCGCTGGCGGCGTAGGCGCCGTCGGCCTGGGCTGCGGGCCAGCCGCGCACCGCGGCCGGCGCGACGGAATAAAGGTAGGTCTTCAGATACCCCTTCAGCGCGACAGGCGCCGCCGCGGCAGAAGAGGACAAAAAAATAAGGAAACAAAGGACGGCCGAGGGGACAGGGTCAGCAAAACCCTTCGGAACCGCGAGCTTACGAAGCCCGCGCCGCAGCTTACCGGTGGAATAGCTGTCCTGCGGAGCGGAGGCGCGAGGCGAGCGCGAGCGGCGAGAACGGGAAGGGCGAGCACGGTGTGCGAGACCCTGTTTTTGCGACCCTGCCCCCTCGGCCGGCCTGAAAGGTCCCGGTCTCATTTTCTTGTGTCCGAGTCGATGCGGCCGTCCTTGAGCGTCACCAGCCGCGTCGACTTCTCCATTATCATGCGGTCATGCGTCGAAAAGAGGAAGGTCATACCGCGCTTCTCGTTGAAATCGCGCATCATGTCCATCAGCGCCGAACCGGTCGCCGAATCCAGGTTGGCCGTGGGCTCGTCGGCCAGTATAATGTCGGGCTCGGAGACCATGGCCCGGGCTATGGCCACGCGCTGCTGCTGGCCGCCGGAGAGCTGCGACGGGAACCGGCCCTTCTTGCCTGAGAGGCCCACCTCGTCGAGCATGCGCTTTACGCGCGCGGCCCGTTCGCCGGTCGGCACGCCGCGCAGCAGCATGATGTACTCCACGTTCTCCTCCACGGTAAGCACGGGGATCAGGTTATAAGCCTGGAAAATGAAGCCGATATGGTCGCGCCTGAAATCGGACAGTTCGGCCTGGGTCATCGAGCTCATCTCGCGCCCGGCGAGTTCGACCTTGCCCGAGCTGGGCGCGTCCAGCCCGCTGATTATATTGAGAAGCGTGGTCTTGCCCGAGCCGCTGGGCCCGGCCACGGCGGTGAACTCGCCGCGCCGCACCGATATGTCCACGTGATGCAGGGCGTGCACCTTGACCTCTCCGCTTATATAGGTCCTGGTAACGCCCCGGGTCTCTATGACTAGGTCTTTTTCCATATTTTCCTTCCTATAGGCTTTTCCTCATGGCCTCCACCGGGTTCATGCGGGCCGCGTATACCGCCGGGTAAAGACTGACCAGCAGAGTGAAAACGAAAAGCGCCGACGGGTAGAGCCAGAACTGAAAGGCCCTGAAAGCGGGCCTGAGCGGCTCCAGTATGGTGACGCCGGCGTAATCCACGCCCGAATAGTCCAGGCCGCGCAGCGCCGTCAGGTGCGACGCCAGCGCGCCGATGAGAACGCCCGCCGCGGCGCTGATGACGCCCAGGACCGCCGCCTCGCCGATTATTATCAGCGCCATGCGCAGCGGGCGGGTCCCGACGGCGCGCAGCACGCCGAACTCGAACATCCGTTCGTAAAGCGACATAAAAAGAGTGTTGGTGACGCCCAGGGCCACGATGCCGGAGAGTATGACGGCCGTTATCAGTATGCCGAAGGCCGACATGCCGCGCGCGGCGGCAAGCTCGGGCACCAGTTCCGGCCAGCCCTCGGCCTGATTGTCCTCTCCGCCGTATTCCTTCCAGAACGGCAGGAAAGGGTCCTCGGCGTACTTTACGTCCTGGAAAGCGACGGCTATCTCGTGAAAATTGTCACCCAGGCCGAACAGCTTCTGCGTCTCGCCGATGCGCGCGAAGGCCAGGTTGGAGTCCATCGCGCGCGAGCCGGAGCGGATCACGCCGCCGACCCGGAACATGCCCTGCGCCAGGTCGCCGCCGCCGGCCGCGGCAGCCGTGAGCACCACCTTGTCCCCGAGGCCTACGTCCAGGGTCTCCGCCAGCTTGGCGCCGATCACTATACGGTAAGCGCCGCCGCCGAGAAGATCGCCTTTCTCGATCATCCGGTCCAGCCGCGAAACGCCGCGCTCGGCCTCAGGGTCCAGGCCGTAGAGCATCACGGAACCCGAATTGGACGGGGACGCTATCATGGCGAAAGAGACCGTGCGCGGGGCGTAGGCCTTTACCAGGGGCTCCGAAGCCAGCCTCTCCAGCAGGGCCGGACCGTTACGCACGAAAAGGTCGGCGTCCATGGCGTCGCGGAAGCCCTTGCGGTGTATCTGCGCCTGGCCCATGAAGGTTCCGGTCGCCGTGCCGATTATCCCGTCGAGCATGCCTATCGTGAGCCCGTCGGTGAAGATCAGCGCGGCCAGTCCCAGTCCCACGGCCAGCGAGGCCAGGAAGGTCCTGCGCTTGTTGCGCATGCTGTTGCGCCAGGCCATCTTCAGGTAGAAGTTCATCTGCTCCCCAGCGCTTTGACCGGCGTGACCCGGGCCGCCTTCAGGGCCGGGAAAACCCCAACGATAAGCGCGGCGGCCAGGACCGTGACCAGGGGCCGCGTGAAGGATTCGACGGTCACGGCGGTCAGCATATGCGTGAACTTCACGCCGCCGTAGCTTATCGGCTCCGGTATCGGTATGCCGGAGACCGAAAGCCAGTGATTGAGCCCGGCGCCGACCAGCGCGCCGGCCGCAGACGCCATAAGAGCCAGGAAAAGGACTTCCGTCATTATCAGGCCGAAGACGGCGGCGGGCCGCGTCCCCATGGCCTTGAGCAGGCCGTACTCCCGGGTGCGCTCGAGCACCGCCATCAGGACGGTATTGAGCACGCCGACGGCCACTATGGCCATGATGATGAGATTGGTGATGTCGCCGCTCTTCCTGTCGAGCAGCATGGCCTGGTGGAATTCCTTCTCGGTGACCTGCCAGGGCTGCGCGTCCAGGCCCCTCCCCGCCAGCGCCCGGTTAACGGCGGCGGCGTCCGCGCGCGCGTCCCGGTAGTCGGTGAAGACCAGGGCTATCTCGTGGGCGCGCCCGCCCAGCGCCATGAACTCGCCGGCCTTGTCTATATGCATCAGGCACCACGGCCCGTCGAAAGCCGACTCGGAGGAGGAAAGAACGCCGGCCACGGTAAAATTGTCGTTGGCTATGGAACCGTCGGCGCCCTGGCCTATCAGCGAGAATTCGTCGCCGGGCCCTATCGCGAGCGCCGAGGCCAGCCGCGCGCTTATGACGGCGCCGGCCGAAGTGTCCTCCGGGACGAAGGAACCGGAGGCCAGCTGAGAGGCTATCCGGGTGGCCCGCCTCTCCCGGACCGGGTCCAGGCCCATCACCTGCGCCCCTACGGTCTTGGCACCGGCGAAGGCCAGGACCGGGGCGTAGACGCGCGGGGCCCAGGCCTCCACTATATCCAGCCCGTCCAGCACGGTCCCCGCCGCGGCGGGATCCTTTATCGTCTTGTACAGGGAGGGCTTCTCCAGGTAGCCGTCCGCGTGCACCTGGGCGTGGCCCGTGCGGCTGCGCGTGAACATGTCGATGATGGAGCCGTATGTGCCCTCGGACATGCCAAGCGTCAGGGCGAACAGCGCGTAGCCGCCGGCCATCATCAGGCCGGTCAGCAGCGACCTCCGCCTGTTGCGGAAGACGTTGCGCAGCGCCATGCGTAATATCAGTTTCATCTCATCTTCACGCGCTGCAGGTTGCGCAGCGTGAACGTATCGGCGGGGAGGTCCGGGTCGAACTCCGCCTCGAGATAACGGATGGTGGTGACGTGCCCTTTCCTGGAGACCGGCGTCATTTTCATCACGCGGGGCATCCTGCGCCCTCCAAGTTCCGTTATATCGGAGAATTCCATGGTCCGCTGGAGGCGGCCCTTCTCGTCGTAATAGCGCTCGCTGACCGGCAGCAGATCGCTTTTGCGTATCTCCAGCTCGATGGAGCCCCAGAGCGAGACCGTCTCCTTTTTAGGTTTGAGTCTTATGCAATAGAGCGCCGCGTCGGGCTTCTCCGGGGAGAAGAACTCGCCGGTATAATCGTCCAGCAGCGTGCTCTCCTTGACCAGGTCGTCGTTGGTGAAATCGGAGCCCATCCAGGAGCCCATCATCATCGAGGGCGGGACCTTCATGACCTTGTTTATCTTGGGGAAATAGTTCCACATCTCGTTGCCCTTGCGCAGCGTGGCCGCGCCGGCGTCGCGGGCCGGGGATTTAATGCGGATGAAGGTCTTCTCCAGTCCCTCGGTCCAGATATCCATGACCAGCGTGCGGCTCCATTCGGGCGTGACTATCTCCATCTCCATGGAAGCGCGGGAGGTTTCGCTGCGGTAGAGCCGGTCGACCCGGTCGAGCAGTTCCTCGACACCGGGACTCCCGCCCGCGGCGAAAAGGGGGGACAGGGCGCAGAACGAACAGAGGGAAAGGAGAAGCGTTCTCATAGGCCCATATTACCAAAATGAAAGGCCTCCGGAACAAGCCGGCGGCCGGGGGGGCCCAAGGGCCCAGGCGGGCATGGGAAGATTGCCGCCAGATAGCGGGTCCTTGGACATTTATGCCCGGGAGCGCGGGCGGCTATCCTATATATATGGTAAAAATACTTTCTTTCCTCATGATTCCGGTCTTCGCGGCCCCGGCCGCGGCCCAGGACTCCTTCGAAAAGCTCGCCGGCCTGGACGCCGGAACGATAAGCGGCATCGAAGTCCCCGGGCTGAAGGCTCCTTCCGAAAAAAGATGGGGCGCCAATTATATTCTCAGGGGCGTCCTCTCCAACAGCGAGGACGGGGTCTTCATAAACACCGTCGACGGCCGCCTGTTCAAGCTGGACCTCTCCTCCCGCAAGGCGCGCAAATTCGACGGCAAGAGCGTGATCATAGAAGCGCAGGCCCGCCAGGCCGACGATCTCTCGATACTGAAGGTCGGCGATATAGAGGAGTACGTCCCCGGAGAGGACGAGGTCGTCCCCGCCCCCTACCAGCCGCGCCGCCGCCAGGCCCTGCTGCTGGAGAACAAGGACGGCGAGATAACGATGGGCAATGTGCGCACCATGCGCTCGGAGGTCCCCTCCCGGGATTCCTACGACTGGACCAGCATGACGATGAGCCCGGAGAAGATAAAGAACGTCTATTTCGTGAAGAAGCCCTTCCCGCCCGAGTTCCTGGCCGCCCACTCCTTCCTCGTATTCACTTTCGAGAAAGGCGCCCTGCGCGACGCCGAAGGCAACGAGCCTATGGCGCTGGCGCTGAGCATAGAGGCCCGCACGCGGACGGACCAGACCTTCTCGCCGCTGACCGGCCTGGGCAGGAAGTTCGGCATAATCTGGTCGCTTTCGACCTGGGAGGAGTACGCCGCCCGCACCATCCACCACGAGGGGTTCCGCCTGGCCCCCTACCCCGTGCTGCTGTCGCACGATGAAAAAGCGCGGCTGCTCCGCGAGGCGATGGAACTGTCCGCCGTGGACCGCGAAGGCGAGTTCTACCACACCGTCAAGAACAACTGCACCAACAACCTGGTCATTCTCTTCAACCGCGTCCTGCCCAAGGAGCGGCAGATAAAGATGTGGACCATCCCCTACATGATCTACAACTTCAGGGCCACCATGCCGCAGATGGTGATAAACAACTTCCAGAAGCGCGGCCTGCTGGGCGAACAGTTCGCCGACATACAGACCCCCGCCGACCTGAACACCCTCCTGCCCTAAAGGGAAAGGGGACGTTGTTTAGTTCTTTAGTTTTGATCCTGTCAGCTAACGATGCGAAAATGGTGAATAGCGAAAACTAAAGAACTAAACAACGTCCCCGGAACAAAAGAAAGGGCCGCGCGTGAAGCGCGGCCCTTCGCTTTTCCCCCGGGAACTTCTCAGTTCTCGAAGCCGGGGTACATCGGGAAACCGGAGCAGAGCTGCTTCACCTGCTCCTTAATGGCCTTGAGGGCCTTGTCGTCGGCGTGCTTCTTTATAGCCTCGTCCAGCAGGCCCGCTATCGCGATCATCTGCTTCTCTTTCATGCCGCGGGTGGTCACGGCGGGCGTGCCGATGCGTATGCCGCTGGTGATCATCGGCTTCTGCGGGTCGAACGGTATCGTGTTCTTATTGACCGTGATCCCGGCCTTGTCGAGAGCGATCTCGGCGTCGCGGCCGGTCACTTTCTTCGCGCGCAGGTCTACGCTCATCAGGTGGCAGTCGGTGCCGCCCGAGACTATGCGGTAGCCGCGGCCCTGCAGTTCGCGGGCCAGCTTGCGCGAGTTCCTGAGCACCTGCGTCTGGTACTCTTTGAACTTCGGGGACAGCGCCTCCTTGAAGCAGACGGCCTTGGCGGCTATGGCGTGCATCAGCGGGCCGCCCTGGTTGCCGGGGAAGGTCGTCCGGTCCACGGCCCTGGCGTAACAGCCTTTGGAGAGGATAAGGCCGCCGCGGGGGCCGCGCAGCGTCTTGTGCGTCGTGGTGGTCACAATGTCGGCGTGTTCCACCGGCGACGGGTAGATGCCGGCCGCGATCAGGCCGGCGTAATGGGCGATGTCGGTCACGACGAAGGACTTCCAGATGTCGGCGGCCTTCTTGATGCGGGCCCAGTCCCACTTGCGGGAGTAGTTGGAGGCGCCGGCCATGATCAGCTTGGGGCGGTGCTTCTCCACGAGCTTGTCTATCTCGTCGTAATCTATCATCTCGGTCTCCGGGTTGACCTCGAAGGAGACGATCTTGAAGTACTTGCCGGAGAAATTCAGCGGGTGGCCGTGGCTGAGGTGGCCGCCGTGCTCGAGCTTGAGGCCCAGGACGGTGTCGCCGGGTTTTATCAGCGAGAGGTAGGCCTCGATATTGGCCTGGGTGCCGGAATGAGGCTGCACGTTGGCGTGTTCGGCCCCGAAGAGCTTCTTGGCCCGGCTTATGGCCAGCTGCTCGGCGACGTCGACGTGCTCGCAGCCCCCGTAGTAGCGCTTACCCGGGTAGCCCTCCGCGTACTTGTTGGTCAGCAGGGAACCGAGCGCCTCCAGCACGGTGGTGGAGGTGTAGTTCTCGGAGGCGATAAGCTCCAGGTTGTTCTGCTGACGCAGCACTTCGCCCTTGACCGCGTGGTAAAGCTGGGGGTCGTTCTTCTTTATCAGGTCGTACATTTTCCTCTCCTTGGGCGGCTCCGCCGCCTTCAATCAATCTTACTATTTTTTATTCTTTCGAGGACCGCGGGCAGGGCCCTCTTCAGCACGCCTATCGCCGCGTCGTAGGCGGGCTGTCCCGCCCCGTAAGGATCCGGCAGGTCCCCGTCGAACGCGCCCGAGTATTCCGACAGGGTGAAGATCTTCCTGCGCGCGTCCGGGAAGGCGGCCAGCAGCGCGGTCTTGTGGGCCGCGGTCATGGCCAGCACCAGGTCCGCGTCGTCCAGGGCCGCCGCCGCCGCGGAGGAGGACTCGTGCCCGGGGTCCTCCACTCCCTCGGCCGCCAAGGCCCGGAGCGCCTCGGGCGGCATATCCGCGCCCGGCTCGGCCGATACGCCGGCCGAAGAGAATTCGACGTCGGTATCGCCCTCCGCGGCGAGCCTCCGCGCGTAGTGCTCCGCCATGGCGCTGCGGCAGGTGTTCCCGGTGCAGACGAAAAGGACGCGGAAAGGAGCTTCCTTCCCGCGGCCCTCCGGCCTGAGCACCAGGACTATCTCGCCTTTGACCTGACCCTTCTTCTCGAGCGCCGCCAGCACTTCCGCCGGGGCGCCGCGCAGCCATTCCTCGTAGACCTTGCTGAGCTCCCTGGCCAGGGCGGTTTCCGTCCGCGGGAACTCCTGCGCGACCAGCGCCATCAGTTTCTTCACGCGGAAAGGGGATTCGTAGACTATGACCGGACGGCCCAGCGCGAAGGCCTGGCGCAGCGCCCTGACGGTCTTGCCGCGCTGGCGCGGCAGGAAACCGAGGAAGACGAAAGAATCGACGGGGAAGCCCGAGCCTGCCGCGGCACAGACCACGGCCGAGGGACCGGGCAACGACTCCACCCGCGCCCCTTTCGCGGCGACCGCCGCGGCGAGTTTCCAGCCGGGGTCGGACACGCAGGGAGTGCCGCCGTCGGTGACCAGCGCGATCTTCACGTCGGAGGAAGCCAGCGAGACCGCCTGCTCCAGCGAGCGCGGGTCGCGTTCGTTGTAGCGCAGGAGCTTCTTCTTTATGCCGAAATGGTTGAGCAGGTTCAGCGTGCGGCGGGTATCCTCGCAGAGCACGGCGTCGGCCTCTTTGAGGACCTCCAGCGCGCGCAGCGTGATATCCTTGAGGTTGCCTATCGGGGTGGGAACAAGGTAAAGCACGGGGCGGCCTCAGGCCTTACCGGCGTCCTGCCAGTCGCGGTCCTCGAGCCTGAGGAAAGCCTCGACAACCTTGGGATCGAACTGGCGGCCGGCGCCCTTGCGGAGCTCGTCCTCGGCCTTCTCGCGCGTAAGGGCCTTGCGGTAGGGGCGGTCGCTCATCATGGCGTCCCAGGCGTCTATCGTGGCGACGATGCGGGCCCCGAGCGGGATCTCCTCGCCCTTGAGTCCCTCCGGGTAGCCCATGCCGTTGAACCACTCCTGGTGATAGAGCACCATCTGCGCGACGGGCCCGAGGAACTGTATGGGGGAAAGTATCTGGTAGCCGATGGCGGGATGCTTCTTTATCTCGGCGTACTCCTCGGGCGTCAGCCGGCCCGGCTTGGAGAGGATACCGCCGTCTATGCCTATCTTGCCGATGTCGTGCAGCAGCGCGGCGTACTCGACGTAGCGGATCATCTGGTCGGGCATGCGCAGTTCCTCGGCCAGGCTGCGGGCCTTGCTGCGCGCGCGGCCGGCGTGGTCGCCGGTATAGGCGTCCTTGGCGTCGATGACGCGGGCCAGCGTCTGCACCATCTCTAGGTAAAAATTCTCTATGCTCTCGTAGAGCTTGATGTTCTCCAGCGTGACGGCCGCCTCGCCTGAGAGCAGCGTCAGGAACTTGAGGTCGTACTCGGTGAAGGCCCCTTTCTCGCGCGAGATGTGCAGGTTCAGCACGCCGAAGGGCTTGTCCTTGACCTTGAGCGGCATAGCGATGAACGGGTCCTTCTGCTCCTCGTGGCCGATGAAGTCCTTGTACTGGTCGCTCTGCGCCGGGTCGGTTATGAAGATGGTCTCGCCCGTCTGGAAGGCCCTGCCGGCCACGCCCTGGCCGGGGGGAATATGGGTGTTCTCTATCACCTCGCGGGAGATGCCGCGCGAGGCCACTATCCTCAGTTCGCGGACGGCCTCGTCGTAGACCATCAGCGAGCCGCGGTGGGAGCGCAGCAGGTCGCAGGCGCTGTCGAGGACGGCCTGGAAGAAGTCCTCCTTCCTCACGGCGCCCACGTTGACCACACCTATCTCGTGTATCGTCAGCAGGCTGGTCAGGAGCTCGTCGAACTTGTTCCAGGTCTCCTTGAGGGCGGCGCCCTTCTCCCGCGGCGCTTCGGCGGCCGGCTCAACGCTCATGGCGTAAACCTTCCGGAGCAGGAAGCCCACGGCGAAAAGCAGGACGATTATGACGGCCGATAATATATATATCATCGGCCCTAAGAATAGCAAAAAACCGGAAAAACAGGCAAAGACGCGGCCCGGGCGGACGGGAGGGGCTTGGACAGGACGGGACTTTAAAGAATATAATGGATTTTCGCGAAATGACAGACATTAAAATCAGAATAGCCGTCAACGGCGGGCTCGGCAGGATGGGCCTGAAAGTGAGCGAGAGGCTGGCGCTGCGCCGCGGCGCCGAGCCGGGCCCCGTCTTCGACGCGCTGCCGGGACAGGCGTCGCTGCGCCCGGAGGCCGCGCCCGAAGCGCTGAAGGGCTGCGGCGCCGCCATAGATTTCAGCTCGCCCGCGGGCGCCGTCGCCTTCGCCGAGGCCTGCGCCGGTGCCGGCGTGCCGCTGGTCACCGGCACCACCGGCTTCTCGCCGGAGCAGCTGGAGCGGCTCCGCTCGCTCTCCTCACGCATACCCCTTTTCGTCTCGCCCAACATGAGTCCGGCCGTCAACCTCACCTTCGCGCTGACCCGGCTCATGACCGAAAAACTGGAGGGCTTCGACATACACGTCGCCGAAGTCCATCACAGGCTCAAGAAGGACGCCCCGTCGGGCACCGCGTTGCGCTACCTTGACGCGGTAAAGGCGGCCGGCCGGGAAGCGACGTCGTCCAGCGTCCGGGCCGGGGACATAGTGGGCGAGCACACGGTGCTTTTCGCCGGTCCGCGTGAACGGGTGGAGCTCACGCACCGGGCCCACTCGCGCGACGTCTTCGCCGACGGCGCGGTAACGGCCGCCCTCTGGCTGGCCGGGAAAGAGAAAGGATTCTACGACTACGCCGACCTGCTCGGGCTCAAAGGGGTTCTCAAATGACCGCACAGGAGATATTCTACTGGCTGCTCTTCTCGCTGCTGGCACTCTCCGCCGGCACGGTCTGGCTGGCGTACCTGAAAAGTTTCTCGATAATACAGCCCGGCCGCATGAAGCTCTCTTCGCTGCCCGACCAGTTCAAGCTGGCCTACGAGCCGGTGATATTCCCCGCCACCGACGGAGTGGCCCTGCGGGGCTGGTACATACCGGCCGAAGGCGAGGAAAGCTCCCGGACGATAATCTTCTGCCACGGCTGGGGCTCCAACAAGGCAGAGCTGATGCGCGACACCAATTTCCTCTCCGGGCTGGGCTTCAACCTCTTCTACTTCGACTTCCGCGCCTCGGGAGAAAGCGCGGGCAACACGGCCAGCGTCGGCTACCTCGAGACGCGGGACCTGGAGGCGGCCTTCGCCTGGCTGCACGCCAACAGGCCGGAGGCCTGCGGAGGCATAGGCCTTTTCGGGCTCTCGATGGGAGCCTCCGTGGCGATGTGGGGAGCCTCGCGCCGGCCCGACGTGAAGTGCCTGCTCGCCGAGAACGTCTTCCTTTCCTACACCCGGGTCGTGGCGAACTGGGGCTGGCGGCGGCTCAAGGTGCCGTTCTACCCGCTGATACCCATGATCCTCTTCTTCGTGCGCCTCAAGCTCGGCGCCGACCCCGAGCCCTACAGCCCCGTTCACACGGCGCCGGCAGTGAAACAGCCCGTGCTTTTCATACAGGGCGACCACGACGAGCTGGTGCCGCAGCCCCAAGCGCAGGCGCTCTACGAAGCCTGCGGCTCGACGGAGAAATCGCTCTGGACCGTCACCGGCGCGGGCCACGCCAAGTGCGCCGAGGTGGGCGGCGAGGCCTACCGACGCAAGGTCGCCGAGTTCTTCCGGACACATCTGCCGCCGGAACCCGAACCGGCCGAACCGCCGGCCGGGGCCGTGAAAACGGTCGGCGCGTAAAGGTCCCTCTTGAATTCCCCGTCGGCATAATGTAAACTTTTCGGAATAATCCCAAGAGAAGTTCCCGTTAGGAGGGAAGAAGAAATGGCTGAGAAAGTAATGAAACTGCATGTGAAGCGCGAGGATGGTTTCCTTTATTACATCGACAAGCAGGGCGATGTTTCCCGCGCCAAGATGGCCCGCGGCGGCAAAAAGGGCGGCAAGCCGTCCAAGGTAGCCAAGGCCGGCGTAAAGAAAGAGGAAGGTTTCCTGTATTTCCTCGACAAGGCCGGAGACATCTCCCGCGCCAAGATGGTCAACGCCGGGAAGAAAGGCAAGAAGAAGGCCAAGAAACCCGCGAAAGCCAAGAAAGGCAAACGCAAGTAATCCGCGGTTTTTAAAAGACCAAGGAACAAAACCGTCCGGGCCCCCGCCCGGGCGGTTTTTTTATGGCGCGGCCGGCGGCGCCGGCCTTTTGCTAAAATAAGCCCATGGCCGATATAATAGAAGGAAAGACCCTCTCGCAGTCCATTCTCGCCGGCGTCGCTTCCCGCGCCGCGGCGGCCGCCGAGGTGCTGGGCAGGAAACCCTCGCTGGCGATAATAAATTATTACGAGGATTCGCCTTCGGCCGTCTACGTGAAGCGCAAGATAGCCGCCTGCGCCAAAGCCGGCATGGACACGCGGCTGATAATGCCGGAAGAGTCGAAGGGACGGGACCATTTCTTCGGCCTGCTCCGGGAACTCGGCGCCGACCGCTCCGTCGACGCCATCATGGTGGAGCGCCCGCTGCCCAAGGGCTTCGACGTGCCGGAAGCCTGGGAGCTCCTCGCTCCCGACAAGGACCCCGACGCGCTCTCCACTCTAAACATGGGCCGGCTCTTCCTGGCCAAGACCTGGAAGGAGATAGAGGAGGGAGGGTTCTTCGTTCCGTGCACGGCGCTGGCCGTGGTGAAGATAATGAAGCACGCGGGCATAGACCCGTCCGGGAAGGAGATAGCGGTGGTGGGCCGCTCCGCCATAGTCGGCCGCCCAGCCGCCCATATGCTGACCTGCCTCGACGCAACCGTGACGCTCTGCCACTCGCGCACCGGGGATATCTCCGCGGTACTTAAGCGGGCGGAGATAGTGGTAACGGCCATAGGCAAGGCGCTCTGGCTCAAGCCGGACATGATAAACCCGGGCGCCACGGTCATAGACGTGGGGACGAACATCGGTCCCGACGGGAAAATGTGCGGCGACGCCGACACCGCCGCGCTGGCCGCGCTGAACGGGCTGTTGTTCGGGTTCGACACCGGCGTCATCTCGGGGGCGCTGCTGTACATCGGCGAGACGTTCCCCGCACTGGAGGAGTCGGCGTTCCTCGAGGGGGTGGTCGTCAGCGGC